>CAZYLE010000006.1:119-4249 GCA_964648675.1 uncultured Dehalococcoidales bacterium | reverse complement strand
GCCAAAGGCAGGGTGCCTATCCCTCCCAAATTCAGAATAAAATTCTCGGAGGGAATCGTACTTGCCCGCGGTTTTGATCGGTGCATCCACGTTTATCCCCCTCCAGTGTGGGATGAGATTGCCAAGCTATTCAGCAGCACACCGATCGCCCCAAGTAAACAGCGTAGCTTGGAACGGTTTATTTTCGGCAATGCATTCAATCTCGAAGTTGACGAACAGGGAAGAGTTCTCCTCCCACCAAAGCTCCGCGACTATGCAGGGATCAAGGAGGTGGCAGTCATAGTCGGGGCAAATACCCGCCTTGAGATCTGGAACAAGGATGCCTGGGAGCAAGAACAAGCAGAAATCAGTGATCAAGCGTGGCTACTTGTAGAACGGATGGAGAAGCGCGGATGAATCAGCAATTTGTTCATATCCCTGTTCTCGTCAATGAGACCATCGAAGCCCTCCAGGTGCAACCGGGGAGAAAGTATATCGACTGCACCGTTGGTGAAGGAGGGCATGCTGCTGCCATCTTGGAAAAGGGAGCTCAACTCTTAGGCATCGATATTGATCCCCAAGCCATTGAGATAGCCAGGGCAAGGCTTCTACCTTATGGCGGCAATGCTATCCTAATAAACGAAAACTTCGCAAACCTCGAGCGGATCTGCTCAGACTCAGCCTTCTATCCAGTCCACGGCGTCCTGTTTGATTTGGGACTGTCATCTTTTCAGCTCGCCAATACGAGCCGTGGCTTCAGCTTCCAAAACGATTCCCCTCTTAACATGCGTTTCAGCCCTTCCCAGGAGTTGAGCGCAGCAACCATCGTTAATACTTTTTCCGAAGAGGAGCTTGCTACAATTATTGAAAAGTACGGTGAAGAGCATAGAAGCAGGCAAATAGCGAGGTCTATTGTAGCAAATCGCCCTATAAATACTACGCTCCGGCTTGCCGCTGTAGTACAGAGCAGCGTTGGCTTCCGGGGCAAGATTCACCCCGCAACGAAAACCTTTCAGGCGTTACGCATAGCTGTTAATCAAGAGTTACGGCGCCTTGAGACCGCACTCAAGCAGGTAGCAAACATACTTTGCTTAGGGGGTAGACTCGTAGTAATTAGTTTCCACTCATTGGAGGACCGCCTGGTCAAGCATTACATGAGACAGGAATCGAAGGATTGTATTTGCCCCCCGCAAACACCTGTTTGTATATGTGGTCACAAGGCTACTCTTAAGTTAATCACAAAAAAAGTCATCACACCTTCGTCAGAGGAGGTTCTGGCCAATCCCCGTAGTCGCAGTGCCAGGATGAGGGTTGTTGAGCGTGTTTAGCGCCTCATAAGAGGCGCTTATCCCTATAAGGGTGCGACGGGCAGTGTCCTGCCCAATATGGAGATTACAGTCCTAACGGCAAGATAATCTTCGTCGAGCCCAAGACTATGGACAGGGACACTGCCCGGCCCCTTCTGGAATTGGCCATGAGGCCAAAGGAGGTATATATGATGCGATGAACGCTATGCAAAAAGCTGCAAAAAACAACCTGAAAGGAGAATGTAAATGGCTAAGAACGAAATGGTCTCTTGTATTGATGTAGGCACAACCAAAGTGTGCAGCATCATGGCCAAGGCAGGTCATGGACGTGACCTCCAGGTTCTGGGGGTTGGCATCGCCCCCTCCAGAGGATTGCACAAAGGTCTCGTAGTGAATATCGCTGAGGCCAAGCGGTCAATTCAGTTGTCGGTGAAGAGAGCTGAGCAAGCCAGCGGGATCAAAATGGATTCGGCTTATGTGGGCGTCACAGGCAGGCATATCAACTCGCTCAATAAGCGTGGTGTAGTCTCTATCAATCGTAGCGACAAGCTAGTGCGCGCCGACGACCTAAGGCGAGTGCTGCGAGCTGCGCGCACTGTAAACGTTCCTTCCGATAGGAGATTGCTCCACGTCATACCCAGGGGCTATGCCATCGACGGTCAAGAAGGGGTGATGGATCCGGTAGGCATGCATGCCTTCAGGCTGGATGTGGAAACCCATATCATCACCGCCGCTGTAGCATCTGTTCAAAATCTGGTCAAGTGCATTCGCGGTGTAGGCATCGACATTGAAGACCTGGTCCTGGAACCGCTGGCCAGCGGTGAGTCGGTGCTCAGACTAGATGAGAGAGACGCCGGTGTAGTGCTTGCCGACATTGGTGGTGGTACTACAGACGTTGCCATCTTCAAGGATGGCAGCATTTGGCACACTGCCGTTCTCCCGGTAGCAGGCTACCAGATCACCAGGGATATCGCCATCGGGTTGGGATTGCCCTTCGACGTGGCAGAGGAGATGAAGAAGAAATATGGCAGTGTGATACCCGTCAGCAATGGCAACGATAAGGAAAAAACCAACCTAAGGATAGAAAACGGCTACAGTGTGCCCTACCAAGAACTGTCTGAGATCATCAGGGCACGAATCGGGGAAATCCTGAAGCTGATCGCTTTAGAGATACCAGGCTCAGATTATGTCAAAGACGTGCCTGCTGGTTTAGTGCTCACTGGAGGCACCGCGAACCTAACGGGGGTGGATATCCTTGGGGAAGATTTGCTTGGCCTACCGACTCGGGTAGGGATACCGACAGGCGTATACGGACTCGCTGATGTCCTCCCTGACCCCGCCCATGCCACCGGTGTCGGTCTCTTGCTCTGGGGTTCTAGCAGTCACAAAGGACAAAACACCTGGCAAACCGGTGCTTTTGGCGGAATCTTCAAGCGCTTTATGTCCCGCGTTAAAAGGATAATCAGTTAGAGTAAAAAAGGAGGTAGAAATGGCAAAATCAAGCTTTGTTCCCAACCCAGCGAAGATAAAGGTCATCGGCCTTGGCGGAGGTGGCTGCAATGCCGTTACACGTATGGTCCAAGAGGATATTCAAGGAGTAGACTTCATAGGGGTAAACACCGATGCACAAGCTTTACTCCTTACCGAGGCGCCTACTCGGATTCAGATAGGGGAGAAGATGACAAAGGGGTTAGGCGTCGGTGGTGACCATATCGCCGGAGCGAAGTCAGCGGAGCAGAGCCGCGATGAGCTTAGAGAATGCATCGGCGATGCCGATATGGTGTTTCTGGCAGCCGGTATGGGCGGCGGCACAGGCACCGGCGCTATACCTTTCGTGGCCGAGTTGGCCAAAGGAGCAGGAGCTCTTACCATCGCCGTAGTCACCAAACCTTTCGCGTTCGAAGGGACCCACCGGGCTCAGGTGGCTGAGGAAGGCATCGAACGGCTTCTCGATAAGGTGGACACCCTGATAATTATCCCCAACGACCGCTTGCTCAGCCTTTGTGACAACAAAACAGCGGTAGGCAATGCCTTCAAGATGGCGGATGATGCCTTGAGGCATGGTGTTCAGGCCATCGCCGAGGTTATCACAGTACCTGGTCTGATCAATCTGGACTTCGCCGATGTCAAGGCGGTAATGAAGGATGCCGGCCCTGCCTGGATGTCCATTGGGACAGGAAGCGGGCAGAATCGTGCCACAAACGCCGCTAAAGCTGCACTCGACAGTCCCCTGCTCGATGTCGTTTCCGTAGAAGGGTCAACCGGTGTACTATTCAATGTCGCCGGCGGAGACAATCTCACCCTCTTCGAGGTCAATGAAGCCGCCCAGGTCATCCGAGCGGCAGTTGACCCCGATGCCAATATCATCTTTGGCGTTGTCTTTGACCCACATATGGATGCTGATGTAAGGATCACTCTTATCTGCACAGGCTTCACTCAGGTGCGGGGCGATGGCCCAAGGATACGCAAAGATGAGGAACTGCGTCATCTCCTTGAGGGTAGCGAACACGAGTTGGACGTTCCCACCTTTCTACGAAGCCGTCCCACGGCGAGAAGACAGGCAATGGAAGCCGCTACACCCAAGCAAAGCCTGCGTTCGCGCTTAGGTGTCTAAAATCCCGGGCGACCGGGACAATCATAGGGTCGCAGGCTGATATACATCAGCCTGCGGCCCTCTTGTGCTTTTTTGCTTATCACCTTCTTCTGTTTGCTGGTCAATATAAGCACCTACCATATTTCATATAGTGATGTTTTATCAAAATATTCGGGCAATAACAAAATCACATGACACCAACAATGGTGTGGTGCAACTAATGCGGAGGCTGAGATACATAGGTGACACTC
>CAZYLE010000006.1:0-109 GCA_964648675.1 uncultured Dehalococcoidales bacterium | reverse complement strand
TCGAACAACTGACATTTTCACACCAAACAGTGTGGAACCTGCTGTAAAAGGGTATGCGGAGGCTGAGATACATAGGTGACACTCATGGTATGGTTAATCATGATACTAA
>CAZYLE010000005.1:18226-23396 GCA_964648675.1 uncultured Dehalococcoidales bacterium | reverse complement strand
TACCGTAGCTTATATATACTTCAGTTGACTTTTTCACTGCCTTTGAACATAATCTGTTAGAGAATGATACCTCAGTAAAGAGGCTATCTCAAGGATGCAATACGGGACTAGGTATCTAGTAGCTCTCATCCCGATATTGCAGAAAAAGGCGAGGGGTTATCCAACAAAGGTAATCCTCGTCATGATTATATGGAGGTCTTCTTATCGGGAGTCGGACGGAAAACCAAATAGACTGGCAAACGGCTGCATAAAACTGAGGGGAAGGAGCGGCAATAGAGGCCCCGGAGAGTTGCTCATTGGAATTATTATTACGTTCATCTTTCGTAAGCGGGGCGAGAAGTCTACTTCGACTGAGACCAGGGACATTTTGTCGCCATTATCTAGCTAGCTACAAATCGCCCGCGGATCTTGCCTTTGTAGACTACAAGCCAGTATCCCCTTCAGGCAAGATTCGAAAGGAGGAAGCCAAGAAAGCATGAGAAGAGTAGTTATAACAGGTTTAGGTGCAGTAACTCCATTGGGGATAGGGGTGGAGAAAAGCTGGCAAGCCTTATGCCAGGGGATATCGGCTGTTGGGATGATTACCAGATTTGATGCCAAGAATCATCGATGCAAGATCGCCGCCGAGGTGAAGGACTTCAACCCCGATGATTTCATGGGGAAGAAGCAAATAAGGACTATGGACCTCTTCATTCAGTACGCTATAGCCGCAGCCCGGATGGCGATGGAGGACTCCAAATTCGACATCACTTCTGTAGACGAGGACAGGGCTGGCCTCATCGTAGGAAGTGCGCTGCAAGGAATGCAAACCATAGAATATAATCAGCGGCTCTTCCTTGAGGGCATGCAGGATAAGATTTCCCCTTTCTTTGTCCCCGGTTTTATCGCCAATATGGCAGGTTGTCAGATCGCTATTGCATTTGGCATCAAGGGACCGCTCATCTGCCCCGTAACTGCCTGTGCCACCGGGACACATGCCATCGGTGATGCTTTCAGGATGATTCAGCGGGGGAATACCGATTTTATGCTCGCCGGAGGGGCTGAAGCGGCCATTACCCCGTTGATTTGTGCCGGTTTTGACGCACTAAAGGTCACGTCTCCCAGAAACAATGAGCCAGAGAGGGCAAGTCGACCTTTCGATAAAGACCGCGACGGCTTCGCCCCTGGCGAAGGGGCAGGAATCGTCATATTGGAGGAGCTTGAAATGGCACTTAGGAGGGGAGCCAATATCTATGCTGAGGTGATAGGTTACGGCATAACTAACGACGCCTACCATATAGTCTCCACCGACCCCAAAGGAGATGGAGCAGCCCGCTGTATGAAGAGAGCCATCGCTGATGCTGGAATCTCCTGCAACCAGGTTGATTATATCAATGCTCACGGAACTTCAACCATTGTAAATGACCTCTCTGAGACCATGGCCATAAAGACAGCCTTTGGAGAATATGGCAACATGGTTCCAGTAAGCTCTAATAAATCTATGATAGGACATCTTATGGGTGGATCGGGTGCGGTAGAAGCAATTTTCACCGCTCTTACCATACGAGATGGGGTCATTCCTCCCACCATCAACTATGAAACGCCGGACCCTCAATGCGATCTTAATATTGTTGCTAACACAGCAAGCAAAGCCAAGGTAAAGATTGCCATTTCCAACTCATTTGGCTTTGGTGGCACAAATGGCGTTGTGGTTCTCAAGGAGTTCAACGGACAGTAGATGAAGCTCTCACGTAAGCATAGTCTCATTGCAGACAACATTATGTAAAGGAGCTCTCTGAGTTGTACGATCTCGCAGTTGCTGGTGCCGGCGTTGCTGGCAGTTATATCGCTCTCAGGCTAGCTAGCTTAGGGTATAAGGTAGTGGTTCTTGAGGAGCACGAAAAGATTGGCGAGCCAGTTCAGTGCACCGGCATCATCGGAGCAGAGTGCTACGAGCGCTTCCCCCTTTTTGATGGAACGGTTTTAGGAGCGGCCAACTCGGCCAAGCTGTTCAGCCCATCGGGGAGAGAGATAAGGCTACATAGGGATAGTATCCAGGCATACATCGTCGATCGCGCCGCCTTTGATGTGGAGCTGGCGGAGAAAGCCCGAGAGCATGGAGCACACTATCATCTAGGTAGCAGGGTAAAAAATATCGTAGTCCTGGATGATAGCGTAAGGATGGAAACGGAGGCACAAGTAACTTGTGAAGCCAAGACCGCAGTCATTGCCACCGGCTTTGGCTCAAAAATCCCCCAGATGCTGGGGTTAGGCAGAATCGATGATATTATCATAGGAGCCCAAGTTGAAGTAGGCATAAATGGCGTTAATGAGATAGAGGTCTATTTTGATCAGAAGCTGTCTCCTGGTTTCTTCGCCTGGCTTGTTCCCACCACCAACCACAAAGCACTTGTCGGTCTTTTTTCTCGAAAAAACGTCGCCAGACATTTAGACGACCTTTTAAGCACGCTCTTTCGCCAGAATAAGATAGCGTCGCTGGAGGCGACGCCCACTTACGGGGGCATTCCATTAAAGCCTTTGTCGAGGACCTGCATGGGGAGGGTGCTCGTGGTAGGCGATGCCGCAGGGCAGGTGAAACCCACCACGGGCGGTGGGGTATACTACGGGCTTCTCTGCGCCGAAACAGCAGCCGAAACTCTGGATCAGGCGCTGTCGATAGGCGACTTCTCGGAGAAGCTCTTCTCCAACTATGAAAAAGCGTGGCGGAAAAAGCTTGGAAAGGAGTTGCGGATTGACCGCTTCGCTCGCCAAGTTTACCAAAGGCTAACCAACCGGCATATTGACACTATATTCAGTATCATCGAATCCACCGGCATTCATGAATCCCTATTGAGATCGCCAGAGCTTTCCTTCGACTGGCACGGTGATGCGATCCTCAAGGGTCTAAAGCATTTAGGCCCCTGGCATCGTCTTTTAACTGGAAGACAGGATGTACAAAGAATTAGCCAAACAGGGTAACCTACTATGATTGTATCGGGGTGCCCTAGGCGTGGTAGGAGCGGATGCTCCCAACTACGCACGGTTTTAAATAAGCTATAGAGGAATAATTGAAGATATTGGTTACAGGTGGAGCTGGGTTTATCGGCTCCCACATCGTTGACGCCTTGATTGAAAGGGAATACGAGGTGGTGGTAGTCGATAACCTGTCAACCGGACTCAAAGACAATGTCAATACCAAGGCTAAGCTATATGAGATGAGTATCACTGATCCGCGGCTAAAGGAGGTATTTGAGCAGGAAATGCCAGACATGGTTAGCCACCACGCCGCCCAGGTGAATCTGAGGAGGTCGGTTGACGAGCCCCAATTTGATGCCGAGGTAAACATCATTGGCAGCATAAATGTGATAGTCAACTCGGTGCGCCACGGCGTCAAGAAGCTTATCTATGCCTCTTCGGGGGGGGCAGTATATGGCGAGCCTCAATACCTGCCAGTGGACGAAAGCCATCCGGTAAATCCAGTCTCGCAATATGGAGTTTCAAAACACACCGTAGAACACTACCTCTATTCATATATCCAATATGGTCTCAATTACGTGATACTCAGATACCCCAACGTTTACGGTCCGAGGCAGAATCCGGAGGGGGAGGCTGGAGTTATCGCCATATTTGCCCGGCAGATGCTTCTCGGTGAGCGACCATCTATCTTCGGCCCTGGAGATAAGACTCGCGATTATACCCATGTATCGGACATAGTGGGAGTCCACCTTTTAGCCATAGAGCGAGGGGATAATGCCATTTATAACATAGGCACCGGGGTGGAGACATCTGACCAGGAGATATTCGATGCAATGGCTCAGGCACTGGGTTATAAGGACACTCCTCTCTATATTGCTGTCCGCCCTGGAGAGATTCAAAGGATCTGCCTAAACTGTAACAAGGCAAAAAATGAGCTAGGCTGGAGACCCAAGCTCTCATTAGAAGAAGGGATTCAGAAAACAGTGCCGTACTACAAATCTCTAGGGGTGGGCAGGTGAGGATTGTGGGAATCGATCCAGGACTAATAACGACCGGTTATGGAGTAATAGAAATTCGTAAGCAACAGGTCAAACTGGTGGAAGGGGGTGTGATTCGTGCCGACACTCCAGAAGCCCCTCTGGAGATAAGGCTTTCGTCTCTCTTTGACGGGGTCGCTGAGATGTTAGAACAGTTTCATCCCGAGGCTTTAGCTCTGGAGGAATTGTATTCACACTATGAACACCCGACAACCGCGATTCTAATGGGTCATGCCAGAGGCGTTATTTGTCTAGCAGCGGCAAAGAAGGGAATCCCAGTTTTCAACTATGCTTCCACTCAAATAAAGCTATCCACCACCGGCAACGGCCGAGCATCGAAGGAGCAAGTTCAGCGAGCTGTTCAGGCGAGGCTTCAACTCAGGGAGATTCCACAGCCAAGTGACGTTGCTGATGCCTTAGCGATTGCACTATGTCATTACTCTATCATAAGCAGTTCTGTATGGACAGCAACTAAAAAGCATCAAGCCTTAAAGGAATGAAATGATCTCTTATATTAAGGGGACCATCAGAAGTATAAATAGGGAGAATTCGCGAATCGTGGTTGAAGTAAATGGTGTGGGATATGATGTCCTTCTCCCTTCCTTCGTTATGCGTTCCTTGATACAGGAGCAGGGAAAGAAAAAGAACGATGAAATCGAACTGGAGATTTACTATCATGTTCCCGACAGACCGCCTCGCCCCATTTTGGTGGGCTTCAGTAATGATTTCGAACGAAGTTTCTTCGAGAAGATGATAGAGGTTGAAAATATCGGACCTTCCAAAGCGGCAAAGGCTTTTATCTTTTCCGTATCCACCGTTGCCAATGCTATAGAGGATGGGGATATACAACTTCTCCAAAGGATGCCGGGGATAGGACAAAGAACTGCTCAAAAAATCGTAGCGACGTTGCAGGGAAAGGTTGCTGAGTTTGCATTGCTCAAGGATGAGGGCTATACAACAATACCATCAGTGGAGAAAGAGGACATAAAGGACGAAGCCATCGAGGTGCTAACAGCCCTGGGCCATAGAAAAGCAGAAGCTGTGTCGAAAGTTGATGAAGCGCTTAAGAGAAATCCACACCTGAAAGACACGCAGGAACTCATCCGCGAAGTTTTCAGAAGTGAGAGGGAGTGACTCTCGAGAAGGAAGACCAGATAATGCCAAAAGAGCCATTAATC
>CAZYLE010000005.1:14950-18216 GCA_964648675.1 uncultured Dehalococcoidales bacterium | reverse complement strand
CCATTAATCCGTGGCGAAGACCAGCAAGACGCTAACAAAAAAGAGAGGCTTGTCTGGAGCCTTCGACCGAGAACGCTGGAAGAGTATATTGGACAGCCAGCAGTTTCGGAAAGCCTCTCGGTGGCGATTACAGCGGCAAGAAAAAGGGGAGAGCCCTTAGAACATATTCTCCTCCATAGTCCTCCAGGGCTGGGCAAAACAACATTAGCCCATATCGTTGCAACAGAAATGCAAAACAAAATTACTCATACCTCAGGGCCTGCCCTGGAGAAACCGGTGGATATTGTGGGCATTCTATCTAATCTTGAGACCGGGGAGATTCTGTTTATCGACGAAATCCATCGCCTCTCTCATACAGTGGAAGAATATTTATATTCAGCCATGGAGGATTTCGAAGTAAGCTTTATTTATGGTAAAGGGGCCTTTGCCAAAACCCTCCCCTATCAATTAAAGCGTTTCACGCTCATCGGGGCAACAACACGCGCCGGTTTGCTAACGCCACCTCTTCGCGACAGGTTCGGCATGACTTATCACCTCGACTACTACAGCTCTGAAGAACTGGTGCAGGTTGTGAAGCGCTCAGCTTCCATTCTGGGAGTGAGAGTAGCGGAGGAGGGAGCGCTGGAGATCGCCATGCGCTCGAGAGGGACGCCACGCGTTGCCAATAGGTTACTCCGCAGGGTGAGGGATTATGCCGAAGTAAATGGAGAGGGTAAGATTACGCAGGAAATCGCCGATGAGGCTTTAACAAGAGAAGGCATTGATAAAAATGGACTGGATAGGCTAGACAGCCTGTACCTGAGAACTATCATCGATAACTATCGTGGTGGCCCCGTGGGTATAGAGGCACTGGCAGCAACCTTGAATGAAGAAACAACTACGCTGATAGACATGGTGGAGCCATTTCTGCTTAAGATGGGGTTTATTATCAGAACACCCGCAGGCAGGAAGATTGGCGATGCGGCACGAGCACATTTCACCGGCGAGCAGCAGCGACTTCTCTAACGCCCCCCGAGCTAAAGACCATGGATATGTAGGAGTCGAATGATACGACCCCGGTAAGTCATCAGTTCCTAATATGCCCGGAGCGCCCTTATATGATTGGGGTAAGCTACCCCCTAGGCTAAATTTTCACACATCGTTTGATGCCTCCGAACCGTCAGTAATAAAGTGGCCAGCAAGACTACCTGACTACACATCACTTTGACGAGACTCCCCTTTTTGTGCTATATTATTTACGGACAAGCTGTCTCCAAACATTGGAAATATACGGTGAAAGGAGTGTAATATGATCTCATTTACCCCCAGTGAAGAACAGCAAATGATCGTGAATACCATAAAGCAGTTTGCCACAGATGAGATGCGGGAGGTCTACAGGGATTGTGAGGAAAGCGGTGAGATACCAGACGATATCGTCAACACCGCCTGGGAGCTAGGTCTCATCGCTACTGGTATTCCCGAGGATCTGGGCGGACTAGGTGGCGAACAATCAGCCGTTACCGGCTCTTTGGTCGCTGAGGAACTGGCATGGGGAGACCTCGCCATCGCCATGAAGATTCTATGCCCTGCTTTGGCAGCCTTCCCTATCATGGAGATGGGCACCGAGGAGCAAAAGAAGAAATACCTGCCTGACTTCTGCGATGAGAAGTATAAGGCAGCCACCGCCGCTATTATGGAGCCCCGCTTCAACTTTGACCCTCTCGCCCTTTCGACCACCGCCAAGCTGGACGGGAGCAACTACGTGTTGAACGGAGAGAAGTGCTACGTACCGATGGCAGCCGAGGCTGACTTGTTGCTGGTCTACGCCGCCGAAAATGGCAGTAACCAGGGCTTCATCGTCGAAAAGGGAACCTCAGGGCTTGAGATTGGTGAGCGAGAGAAGAATATGGGAATAAAAGCCCTGCCGACATATGAACTCACTCTCAAGAACTGCCGTGTGCCCAAGAAAAATCGTCTAGGCGGCGAGGCAGGATGCGATTATAACCGGATTCTGAACCGCTCGCGTGTAGCCCTTTCGGCAATGTCTGTAGGGGTAGCGCGGGCATCCTTCGAGTATTCGCGAGACTACGCCAAAGACCGTAACGCCTTCGGCGAGCCTATAGCATCTCGCCAAGCTATCGCTTTCATGATTGCAGAAAACGCCATTGAGATCGACGCAACCAGATTGATGACATGGGAGGCCGCCTGGAAGCTGGACCGTAAGGAAGACGCTACCAAAGAGGCCTCATTAGTAAAAATGTATGCCGACGATATGGTGTTGATGGTAACTGACCGCGGCGTGCAAATCCTGGGCGGACACGGCTATATACGCGAGCACCCAGTCGAGTTGTGGCTGAGAAACGGTCGCGGATTTGCCACTTTCAGCGGCATGGCTATCGTATAGAAGGAGGTATCGAGTCATGATCGATTTTGAACTATCGCCTGAAGAGCAAGCAACACTAGAGAAGGCTCACGAGGATGCAATTAAGCTCTATCGCCCTATAGCTCGCTACTACGATGAACATGAGCACGAGAGCCCTGACGAGTTCATTGACACGATGTGGGCGAAAAGAGGAGAGGGCGCACTGTTCGGTCTAGGAGTAACGGCAGCGCTCAGGATAGAGGAGACGTGCTGGGGCGATGCCGGCCTTATGTTAGTCAGCCCAGGCCCAGGTCTAGGAGGCGCCGCCGTTATGGCAACAGGAACTGCTGACCAGCATAAGCGTTTCCTTACCCCATTCAATGAAGGTGAGCCCAAGTGGGGTGCTATGGCTATGACGGAATCGAGTTGCGGCTCAGACACCGCTGCTATCCAGACCACCGCAGTACAGGATGGTGACGAGTGGGTGCTCAATGGCGAGAAGATCTTTGTAACCTGGGGTAAAAGGGCTGTAGAGCAAGCCGGCATTGTGGTGGTGTGGGCCACTGTGGACAGGTCAGCGGGGCGGGCTGGGATGAAGTCCTTTGTGGTGGAATGTGGAACGCCGGGGATGAAGCTGGAGAAGCTGGAGCACAAGCTAGGAATCAAAGCCAGCGACACTGCCACCGTTGTCTTTGAGGATTGCCGTATTCCCTTTGAAAACATACTGGGAAGCCCTGAAGTCAGAAAGATAGACAAGACCCAAACCGCAGGCTTCAAGAAGGCAATGGCTACATTTGATGCCACCCGACCCATCGTGGCGGCTATGGCCATAGGTGTTGGCCGTGCCGCCCTGGATTTCGTCAAGGAAACCTTCGAAAAGGACGGCATCGAGATACGATACGGCTTGCCACGCAACAAGCTAACC
>CAZYLE010000005.1:12556-14940 GCA_964648675.1 uncultured Dehalococcoidales bacterium | reverse complement strand
GTCATGGATATGGAGGCCAATTACAAGGCAGCCAAGATGCTGATGATGCGAGCAACATGGATGATGAGTCAGTTTCTGCCTAACAGTATCGAGTCCTCAATGGCGAAAGCTAAGGCAGGACTTGCCGTTACCAAGATTACGCAGAAGGCGGTCGAGCTCATGGGGCCGCTGGGCTATTCCAGAAAGTACCTCTTAGAGAAATGGATGCGCGACGGCAAGATCAATGATCTCTTCGAGGGCACTGGCCAGATCAATATGCTTGTTGTTGCAAGGCGAGTTCTTGGCTTTTCCAGAGACCAACTCAAATAGACGTGGTAACGAGACACATATGAGAAGCTAGTTCACGATTTCGTGGGCAAAACTTTGAATCTATGACCCACTCCCGGTACTGATTTATAACTGGGAGTGGGTTTATTTTGCCTTCTCAACCCTAACTGCGCATACCTTAAATTCAGGTATCTTGGATTTGGGGTCAAGGGCCGGATTAGTAAGCTGGTTGGTGGGACTTTCAGCAAAGTGGAAGGTCATGAAAACCACGCCCGCCGGCGAAGCATCGGTCACCTTTGTCTTAGCTTCCACTGCTCCCCTTCGAGAAATCACCTTCACCATATCGCCATCAGTAATGCCCAATGCCGAGGCATCCTCGGGGTTCATCTCCACTAACTCTTCACTGCGAAATACATTGAGCCCTTTGACCTTTCGCGTTAGGGTGCCAGTATGAAAGTGAAACAAGCTACGTCCGGTAGTCAGGAGCA
The DNA here is from genome assembly GCA_964648675.1 of uncultured Dehalococcoidales bacterium. Classification (GTDB taxonomy): domain Bacteria; phylum Chloroflexota; class Dehalococcoidia; order E44-bin15; family E44-bin15; genus DAOUVR01. The sequence continues at coordinate 14,185 of CAZYLE010000005.1, read as the reverse complement.
GGGGGTAATCATTATCGGGAAGTTCCATCGGTGGCTTATACTCCAGGGGCACAAATAGCCCCTTACCTCGAGTGAATAGCGCAGTATGAAGGATAGGCGTCCCCGGATGTTCTTTAGTTGGGCAAGGCCACTGCAAGCCGCCATCCTCGAGGCGGTCGTAGGAAATGCCTCCATAACTGGGTGTCAAATCGGCAATTTCCTCCATAATTTGATATGGATGAGCAAACTTAAAGCCCTTACTCCACCCCATTCGTCGTCCAAGCTGGCAAGTAATCCACCAATCAGGTTTGGAGTCGCCTACAGGCTCTACCGCTTTTCTCACCCGTTGCACCCGCCGTTCCGTATTGGTGAAAGTGCCATCCTTTTCAGCAAAGGTTGCCCCAGGTAAAACGACGTGAGCTAGCCGAGCTGTCTCGGTGAGGAAGACATCCTGAACCACCAACAACTCCAATCTTCGCAATGCCTCCGCAGCATGCTTCGCCTCAGGCTCACTCAGAACCGGGTTCTCCCCCATACAATAGACAGCCTTGATTTGTCCATCGTATGCAGCGTCGAAAATCTCGGTTAAAGTCAGACCTGGCTGAGCCGGCAGAGAACAATCCCAAGCAGCTTCAAACTTTTCCTGGATAGCTGGGTTATTTACTGGCTGATAGCCAGTGTAAACGTTGGGTAAAGCACCCAGATCACAGGCACCCTGGACGTTGTTCTGACCACGGAGTGGGTTAACCCCTGTCGATGGCTTACCAACGTTTCCAGTGAGCATCGCTAAGTTTGCAGTAGCGATGACATTATCAGTACCATGGGAATGCTGGGTGATACCCATAGCATAGAGGATAGTCGCTGGACTATTAGCAGCATATATCCTGGCAGCCTCGGCCACTCGTTCTTTGGATACGCCTGTAGTCTGCTCCACAAAATCCAGGTCAAAGGCTTTGAGCGATTCCTCAAAAGCATCAAAGTTCTCGCAACGCTCGGCGATAAAGGAAGAATCATACAACCCCTCATCGACAATAACGCGGCACATCCCCATAAGTAGAGCGACATCGGTCCCGGGTCGGTGCCGCAACCATAGATCGGCGTAGCGGACAAGATCGATCTCACGAGGGTTAGCTACAATAAGCTTGCCCCCGTTACGCACTGCCTTCTTAATCTCCCATCCAATTACAGGGTGAGCCTCAGTGGTGTTGGTGCCAATAGCCAGAATGCAACCCGCATCAGCGATCTCTCCTATGGCATTGGTCATCGCCCCGCTGCCAAAGGTCTGAGCGAGACCAGCCACAGTAGGCGCGTGGCACAGTCTGGCACAGTGATCAATATTGTTAGTGCCCAGCACCACACGGGCAAACTTCTGCATGATATAGTTCTCCTCGTTGGTGCACTTGGCTGATGAGATAACAGCTATCTCGTCTGGACCATAACTACCTAGCTTGGCAACAACCTCGTCTAGCGCCTCATCCCAAGTTGTCTCAGTAAGTTCCCCGTTTCGCCTCACCAAGGGAGTTGTCAAGCGCTCCGGATGATGGACAAATTGGGTAATACCGAAGCGTCCTTTAACACAAAGGCGGCCATTGTTGACGGTCCCTTCCCTTTTGCCGCTTCCAATGGGAGACCAGCCGCTCTAGCGAGAGT
>CAZYLE010000005.1:10788-12546 GCA_964648675.1 uncultured Dehalococcoidales bacterium | reverse complement strand
CCCGCCCATGCCGAATACCCAAGTTAATCTGGCAGCCAACGCCGCAATATGGGCAAGTAGTTGCAACTTCCCGTACTGGTTGCATGGCGTCCTTAACTGTTAGAGCACCAACAGGACAGTGAGCAACGCATTCACCACAGGACTGGCAAATAGAGTCTATGAGCAATCTCCCACCAAATGTAGTAACTATGCTTGCGTAACCCCGATAAGCTAGGTCTATAGCCCCTACGCCTGTAATCTCATTACATACTCGAACACATGTTGCACACCGGATGCACCTATTCGGGTCATAGTCGAAGAATGGATTACTGGTGTCAGTCGGCAGCAACTTGGTCGTCTTGGGAAAGCGCTGCTCAGTAATACCCAGGTAGGCAGCGATCTTTTGCAGGTCGCACTGTTGGTTCTTAGGACAACTAAGGCAGTCGCTGGGATGGTCAGCTATAAGCAACTCAACAACAGTACGACGCACATCGTTAACTGCAGGCGTATCGGTATGAACCACCATCCCATCGGTCGCTGGAGTAGTGCAAGAGCTGGGCAATCCGCGCATATTTTCTATCTCCACTATACAAAGACGGCAGCCACCGTATGGCTCTAAATCAGGATCATAGCAGAGGGTAGGAATATATATGCCAGCCGCTTGAGCCGCCTCCAACACTGTCACCCCCTTTTTTACTTCTACCTGTTGACCATCAATAGTTAGTGTAATCTTTTCCATTCTATCTATGCCTCATTCATCAGTAGACTTATCAGAGGATTTTGTGCCCGGTTTCGCCGCCGTCACCGGAATAGGTTCACTGGGGACGGCAACCTCCTCTCCAGAAACGTTCACCACGGCACTAAACCGGGGCGGGCAAACATCAAGGCAGGTGCCACACTTGATACACTTACTCTGGTCAATAACATGCACCATTCTCTTGCCCCCAGATATTGCCTCAGATGGACACTCTCTGAGACATATACCACAACCTTGACACTTATCAGGAAGAATGTAATAGGAGATTAACTCTCTACAGGTTAATGCGGGACATCGTCTATCATTTATATGAGCCTCATACTCGTCCCGAAAGTAGCGAACAGTGGTGAGAACCGGGTTTGGAGCTGTTTGACCCAGAGCACAGAGTGAGCCCGCTTTGACTTGCCCACCCAGGTCTAAAAGGAGTTCAATGTCCCCACTTTTTCCTCTACCATTACAGATATTCTCCAGTATATCCAGCATCTGCTTTGTTCCCAGGCGACACGGAACGCATTTGCCACATGATTCAGATTGGGTGAAGGAGAGGAAATAACGAGCGACATCAACCATACAGGTATCCTCATCCATTACCACCATACCACCAGAACCCATAATAGCGCCGGCTTGGGCTAGAGACTCATACTCGACCGGCAGATCTAAGAGGCTGGCTGGTAGACAGCCACCGGAGGGACCACCTGTCTGGATTGCCCTGAAGCACTTGCCGTCAGGAATACCACCGCCGACATCATAGATGATCTCTCGGAGGGTAATTCCCATGGGAACCTCAATGAGGCCGGTGTGATTTATCTTGCCAGCTAAGGCGAAGGTCTTGGTTCCCTTACTTTTCTCAGTACCATACTGGGCATACCAATCGCCACCCCGTTGTAAGATTGCGGAAACATTGCCCCAGGTTTCCACATTATTGATATTTGTGGGTTTGCCCCACAATCCCGCCTGAGCGGGAAATGGGGGACGAGAACGAGGCATGCCTCGCTTGCCCTCAATAGATGCCATCAGTGCCG
>CAZYLE010000005.1:9194-10778 GCA_964648675.1 uncultured Dehalococcoidales bacterium | reverse complement strand
CCTTAATCTTGATGCTAAAACTGAAATTAGAACCGAGAATATTGTCACCCAGCAATCCATACTCTTCCATCTTATGAAGAGCGACTTTCAGGCGTTGAATAGCCAGGGGGTACTCAGCGCGAATATAAATATAGCCATCTGTCGCTCCTATAGCATAAGCACCAATGAGCATCCCCTCCAAAACTGCATGCGGATCACCCTCTAAAAGGGACCTATCCATGAAAGCCCCTGGGTCGCCCTCGTCAGCATTACAGATTACATACTTCACTGCGCCCGGAGACCGACGACAGAATTCCCATTTCTGACCAGTCGGAAAACCAGCACCACCACGACCCCGCAGGCCTGACTTTTTCACCTCTTCTATCACCGCTTCCGGTGTCATTGCTAATGCCTTGACGAAGCCACCGTAGCCACCATTGGCTATGTAGTGCTTTATATTCTCAGGGTCGATTAGCCCACAATTGCGCAGGGCTATACGCACCTGGGGTTTAAGCATCGGCAACTCAAAGAATTTGGGTATATCTTTTACACTCCCATCACCAACCGTACCCAGCGCTATATCGGGACGGGGGTTATCATTGATGATATAGTCCTCTATGAGCTGAGATGCAAGCTCAGGGGTAAGATTACCATAATAAATGTGAGGACGACCGGGCTTGACGATGTTTACTATCGGCTCAGCATAGCAAGGCCCGATGCAGCCTACTTGGATGATGATAGCCTCCAGATTATGCTGTGCTAATGTTGAGTTAATAGCCTCAATCACAGGCCCAGCACCGGCGGCACGACCACAGGTAGCAGCACCGACAAGGATGCGGGGTTTATCGCTTTTCTCTAAGGCTTCCCACTCGGATACTGCCTGATTTCGCAGCTCATCAAAAGTCGTTGTCACACTCGCCATAACTTACCTTCTCTAACTCAAGATTTGCCCCACCTTGGTCGTCGTCATTCGCCCATAGACATTCTGGTCAACCACCACTACTGGGGCCAAGGCGCACGAGCCAAAGCAAGCAATTGTTTCCAGGCTGTACTCTAAGTCATCAGTAGTTCCTCCAGCCTTAATACCTAGCCGCTTCTCCACCTCTTCCAGGATTTTCGTCCCACCCCGCACATGACAAGCAGTTCCCCGACACACCTTGACTATCTGTCTGCCAGTTGGGCTAAACTTAAACTGAGCGTAGAAGGTGGCTACCCCATAAATATTGCTCTCAGACAATCGAAGGAACTTAGCCACCCCCCGCATCGCCTCTTCGGGCAAATAGCTGAACCTCTTCTGCACTTCCTGGAGGATAGGGATTAAGTCACTACGCTCTCTGCCATGCTGTGATAAGATTTGTTCCAATTGCTCCCCGACGTCAGACTTCATTAAATTAGCCATATCCAGCCCTCGAAAATTTTACTAACTTCCAGGCGATGGTTTCACAAAGCACATTTATGTCCTCAATAGACAGATAATCGGAGATGGTGCTATCAAATAATATGTTTCCTTCAGGAGGGAACTCCTCATCACCCCTCCACAGGATCAGATTTATCGGTACGCGACTGAAAGCGTTGATGGTTACCGCCACATCGCCATAACCTACT
>CAZYLE010000005.1:5501-9184 GCA_964648675.1 uncultured Dehalococcoidales bacterium | reverse complement strand
ATGCTACAGCGACATCCAATAATATGTGAGGCTCTTTCCCAAAGTTCTCAACGATTGGCTTGATCGCTCGCTTAGAAAATGTTGGGAAGTAGGTAGCCCCCTCTGGCAATTCCTTGTAGGCTATCATTCTATTGGAAACGGGAGTGCCTTTCGCCTGAGTCAAATAGTGAAGTATCAGTATCTGGTCTCGCAGTGGAACCTCTTCCTCGCTATCCTGCAGTGAAATCTCAATATCAGGAAGAGTAACTTGATATGACCGGTTTAAAAATTCTAGGGTGATTATCTTCTTGGAATCTATAATCTGATAACTAGCGCCACTATTCCGGCACTGTTGCTCTATGTCATCAATATTCTCTAGCTGTTCACAGGCAATTTTATAAGCAAGCTTATAGCCATACTCGTGACTTCCCCGGTTGGGCAATGAGACAAACCTGTTTTCCATCCTGCAGTATGGTCAACTGGCCTTATCTTCTGCCTTGGCCATTTTGTCAATCAATTCTTCAGGCACAAAGACACCAGATACGTTTTTGTTCATAAATCGAGCCATACCGACGGACTTCAACGGAATCACTCCAGCCAAGACAGGAACCTTCCATCCCTCAACCCTTTTCATGAACTTAGCAAAGGTATCAACATCATAGACTGCCTGAGTCTGGAAGAATTTGGCCCCGACGGCAATCTTTTTCTCCATCTTAATAAGCTGTAGTTCAAGTTTTGCCTCGGTATCCGCCTCAGGCGTCACCACCGCCCCAGGGAGGAAATTGGTCTTCCCGTGGAGTTCATTCCCAACCATATCGTAACCTTCGTTCAACCTATCAATGGCCCACAAAAGCTGTACCGAATCCAAATCATAAACTGGCTTAGCCTGAGGATGGTCACCAAGGGAAGGTAAATCACCGGTAAGGGCCAGGACATTTTCAATTCCCAGAACATAGGCGCTTAACAGGTCCGATTGCAACGCCAATCGGTTTCTATCCCGACAGGTCATCTGGAATACCGGGTCAAGGCCTTTTTCTTTCAACAGATGGCAGGTAGCCAGTGAGCCCAGCCTCATTACCGAGCTTTGTTGATCAGTGACATTGGCAGCAGTCACCCTCCCCAACAAAAGCTCAGCTACTTCTTCAACCTCATTGATATCAGTCCCTTTCAGCGGACCGACCTCAGTAGTTATGGCGAACTTCCCTGACTCGAGTACTGATCGCAAACTCACTCTATCTTCTCCTCTTGCTCAATTTGCTCCAGTGCCCAAAGAGATGTGGACATCATCTTCGGGCTGGGCATCATCTTGCTATAATCCTTGGGGGGAATGAATTTCCTCAACTTGTCAAGCTGGTTTTTTTGCTTTAACCTCTCGTAGATTAACTCCCAGCCGCAATCCTTCTCCGGGTCAAGCTCGCATTTGCCGTTAGATGCACCACCACAAGCCCCATTGATTAACCCTTTAGTGCAGGCAGTTAGCGGGCATATCCCTCCAGTGTAATCCAGCAGGCACTCACCACATTCCAGGCACCTTTCCTTGCCTTTCCATTCTCCCCGGCTTCCGCCCATATTGACGGTGTCACAAGCTGGGTGGCAGACCTTGTTGACCGACGCCGCAACTGCCTGGACACCAAGGCCGCATGTCATAATAAGTATTGAATCGGCGGCTTCAACCTGTTCCGTCCTCGGTCTTAGCCGTGATTTGACCAAGGCCTTCTGACATAGAAAATCTATTACCATAGAGCCGGCAATTTTCTTACCACTCTCCTCCAGTTTCTTCTGCATTTCAGCAACCTGGACCGGTCCACCAGAGCCAGAAGCCTCGGCACAGCCATTGCAACCTAGAATAAAGACACAATCCTCCCCATCTAGGTATTCCAAGATTTCTTCAAAAGGTTTTTGCTGCGAAACAATCATCCCTACTCCTTTAAACGCTTACACTACCCGAAATCGACCCAAGTCACGAGCTTTGGGGGTAATCAGATGAACAGCACAGGCGAGACACGGGTCAAAAGAACGAACGGTCCGCACAATCTCAAAGGGATTGCCTTCGTCCCTTATTTTAGTCCCGATTATGGCCTGTTCTATAGGACCAGGGTTCCCGCCATCGTCCTTGGGCGAGGCGTTCCATGTGGTTGGCACCACACACTGATAATTAGCAATCTTCTTATCCTTTATTTCAATCCAGTGTCCCAGCGCGCCTCGGGCGGCTTCGGTTAGACCCATTCCTCTACCTTCCTCCGGAATGGCATATTCGGCAAAGGTAGGTTCTCCAATCTTCAGCTCCAGAAGCCACTTTTCCATTGAGTCAGCGATATACTTAGCAGATAGGGCTCGCGCCAGATGACGACCCATAACTGAGAACAAGACTGATGGCGATGCCTTGAGTTCAGCCAGTGCCCAGTCGACCAGCTTCTTCATCTCTGAGTCACCACTGGCATAGGTAACGGCGACCCTAGCCAGAGGGCCGACCTCGTGAACCTTGCCGTCGTATCGCGGCGATTTCACCCAAGAATAAGCCTCCTTCTTGCTATAATCAGGCTTGGTCTCTCCACTAGTAGGATGCCGCCCCGATGAAGAATCTTGATACCAGGAGTGCCTAACATCCTCGGTAATCCTGGCGGTATCCAGCCCACTAGCCTTGAGGTCAGCTGAGGTGGTTCCCTGCTTAAATAACCGCTTTCGCCGCGTCAAGTCCGGGTTTTTCCCCTCCAGGTCATAGGCCCCGTAGGACAGCAGGTTCTTACAGCCAGCTCCAATTTCACAGTAATCGGAGTAGGCACCAGCTACAGCTAATACATCAGGTATATACACATTGTCGATAAAATCCTGTATTATCCTTAGTTTCCACAAGAAGGATGTAATCATATCGACAGTTGGTGTCGCTGTGACTCCACCAGGGACAACCCCTACACTATGTGGAATCTTACCACTGAAGATGCTAACCATCTCATGACCGATGCGCCTGACCTCAAGAGCCTTGACATAGTGAGCTGCCGCCTGCTGGTTAATTTCAGCGGGGAGGCGATAATCCCCTTCATAGCGAGGTACAAACGGCTCAAGTGCACCTCGAGAGATGAAGTCCTTTATCGAATTCAGGTCAGAGTCCTTACCCTCATATTTGGCAACATCAGTTACGTCAACATAGTCAAGGGCAGCGAGGTGATAAAAGTGCAGGATATGGTCCTGGGCAACATGCGCCCCCTGAATAAGATTCCTTACGATTCGAGCATTATCTGGAATCTTATCAGCAATGCCAAAGGCGCTATCCAGGTTTAAAGCAGCGGCAATGCCATGCGATTGAGGGCAAACCCCGCAAATCCTTTGGGTTATCACCTGAGCATCACGGGGGTCTCGCCCCCTTAAGATTAGCTCAAACCCTCGAAACAAGACACCGCTACTCTGCGCCTCCTTGACCACCCCATCCTCGACTACAGCTTCAATCTTCAGATGCCCTTCAATTCTGGTTATTGGATCAATTACTATCTTGCCCACTATTTCTTCTCCTTGCCAGATGCCCAATAAGCGCCGATGGTAGGTAATTCAACATCCACAAGCTTTTCGTAGAATGGTGCTACCAGGTCGGGGAATTCAGGTTGAGTGCAGCCATTACAGGGAGCACCAGCACCAATGACCCAATTCGTTCCGTTATTCCATCGCCGTAACGGGCAATCAGCATAGGTTATCGGTCCCTTGCACCCAAG
>CAZYLE010000005.1:718-5491 GCA_964648675.1 uncultured Dehalococcoidales bacterium | reverse complement strand
CACCGGGCTTCTTGGCGAATTTGCCTTCATCAAAGTAGGCACGGCGGGGGCAGTTCTCATGAATTAATTTGCCATAGAAAGCCAGGGGTCGGAGGTTCTCATCCAGGTCGTCGGCTTTCGGTAAGCCGTTTAAGATTATGCTGGCTACCGTTCCCACAAACCAATCAGGATGGGGCGGACAGCCAGGGATATTCACTAAGGGTTTGCTAATACCCTTAGCCTCAAGAATCTTCCTCACCGGTTTGCAGCCGGTAGGATTGGGATTAGCCGCCGGGATTCCGCCAAAGGAAGCGCAGGTACCTACTGCCAGGATTGCCTGGGCATCTCTAGCTAACTCTATAAGCCTGTCCTCCATACTGACCGGTTGGCCATCCCGCTCTCCAATCGCGCCATACATGGCATCGGTTGCCGTGGGAATAGCTCCTTCAACAACCAAAATGTAACTGTCTTTCTTCTCCTTAGCCGTTTGCTCCAGTACCTCGATTACTGGTTCACCAGCGCCAGCCATTATGGTGGCATGAAATCTAAGGTTTATATGTACCCCGGGGATTACTTGATCGATCAGCAGGTTTTTAATCGTGGGACTAGCCGAGTTTAACAACGAAATTGAACAACCTGTACATGCAGCCGCTTGCAACCATATTACCGGAATTTCATCAACCATTGAACGTTTATCACCTCCAGATACTATTGCTATACTTCAAGCCAGGAATCAGAGTAAAGCGACTCACCGATGAGTACCCTGACCGTCTTCGCATACTTTACCTCTTCTTCACTCAGGCTGGAAAGGTCAGGCCTCTCCCCATCCATCATCCTATTTACCAGCTCGACAATCTGCGGCCTCTCTCCGTGGGCTATCGCCACCAACTCAGAATCAAAGGCATCAACAATGGCTGAATACAGCCCACACTTCATAAGCATTATCATATAGGTCCTATTAAGCCAGGGACGAAGGTGGTCAGGAGTGCCATTTGAGATATTGGATAAGCCCACTGTAGATTTGGCACCAGGAGCAATGTCACTGAGCATGCTCATAAATTCCACGCAGGATTTCACCTGGTTGATTTCTACCGATACCGGGCTGACGATAGGATCTATCCATATCTCCTCGTTAGAAATCCCCATCTCATTGGCGTTGTACATGAGCTCAGCAACTATAACCCCCCTCTCAGCGGCATCGCGAGGCATCCCCTCTAGCCCCCACAAAAGACCGATCATTTCGGCGTTATATTTTCTCACCAAGGGTAATTCCTCTTCGAATCTGGCCGGCGAGATGGAGTTTATCAATGCCTTGTTCTTGCACACCTTTAGCCCAGCCTCCATAGCCACCGGGTTCGTCGTATCCAGCGATAATGGCGCGTCGGTAATCTTCTGTACTGTATTGACCACCCAAGCCATCAACTCATCCCCCGCCTTTCGCGCCGGTCCGATATTGAGGTCCAGATAATCCGCACCAGCCTCAACCTGTGCCTTAGCCAAGTCCTGAATTGGCTTGGGGTCTCTATTCCTCAGCGCCGGCCCTATGGACCTGGACATAATGTTTATGCTTTCTGCGATAAGGATCATCATTCCCTCCTCACGATTTCCACGTCTTGAGATACGCCGGAATGAGAGACCCCTCCCGGGGACCAACCAGGATCTCCCAGTCAGGCAGCTCCTCTTCCAGGCCACCGCTTTCAGCAGCAGCGTAGCCCGGAATAACCAATTTACGATGTTTGACCTTGTCCTCGATCCCGGATTTCTTTACGAAGGGACCGATGGCGTCAGCAACGAATTTCCCCGCTGCCCATGCCGTCATTACCGATAGGCCCTCAGTGTCTTTGACCAGAAGATAGCTGGGAACCTTGCTATTTTCCATCTCACCAGAGACAATGAAGTAGGTAAGCGAGAAGTTGCTGGTGATGAGCACCGGTGAGTTTTCATCGGGGTTATTAATCTCATAGATTCCCTCGGTGGTAGCCAGTGGTCGTTGAGGGTCGGTATATATATTCATCCTCTCCACGAGTAGTGGGAACAGGCTTTCCCCCTGGAAGTCGGATAGCACAATAATCCCGGCATATTTAGCCACGAAGACAGAGGCGATCACCGCCTCCTTCATCGGGTCATCAGTCATCTCACATGGGAATACAATTGTGGGGAAGCCCAGAGGACGAAACTGCTTCCTTAAAGGGGCACTTCTGATGATTACCTGGTCCTCAAACGCCTTACGCAAAGTTCTTGACCCAGAATCTAGAACTATATCATTTACCCCAGCCTCGGTTAGTTTAGTAGTCAATTCAGCAAGTTTCTCCAGGTCAGCGGCTTTTGCCGCCATGGGGCACGAACTCCCCTTAGCCAAATCAGTAACTCGGTCCGCATTCTCTTCAGTAGCAGCATAGAGCAGTGGTTTCCTGTCGGCGCAAGCCTTCAAGCCCGCAGCCAGGATGTCAGGGGTTTCGCTCATCAGGATAATGCTACAATCGCTACTCTGCTTGACCTTATCAACCAGAGCAGCGAACTTTTCAGCACTCCCCGAATCACACTTTATCGCCACCAGCTCAGGACGAAGGATGAGCCCTACCCTTTCATATTCGAGTTTGAACCTTTCCAGTCGGGCGTTGACCTCAGCTTCATCCATGGTATCGCTAATGAGAATGGCAAAACCGGGAGCATTATCAAACCTTTTCTCATGACGAAACATTACGGTCTCGCCGCCGACCTTTAACGCCCTTTCACCAACACCGATAGTAACCGGCCTAATGGGAGGTGCTGATGCTGCCTCCAATTGAGCTTTTGCTTCATCGGAGACATAGGGGCATCGTGAAAGCTCCGCCTTGCCCGCAGCCAGTTTCATGGCGAAAGCAAGACAGGTAGGGTCCCCACACTCCTTGCAATTCGTCTTGGGGAGTAACTTGAATATCTCGATCCCGGTAAGCGCCATTTTACCAACTCCTTTCCTTGTAGCGCGTGGCTTTAACCTCGCCCGAAGCGACCCTGAAGGGTCGCACTACAGATCCTAGCCTAGTATCGGGTCCATCTTAAGAGCAGGATGTCCCTTCTCCTCCAGGAAAGGAAGAATCTCCTCCTCGGAAGTGCCTATCGTCTCGTCAGCTATCTTATCAAGCAGATCGGGAACACCTAGCTCCTCTCCTCTCATTTTGATTCGCTCGCCAATCTCCTCCTTCAAACTGGAGGGCATCCACACCATTCTCAACAGGCTACCCTCAGCGTTAAGGAACTTTCTCTGGGTGGCATTGTATTTACCATGACCGACGAAGCCCGGGGTGCTTAAGCCACCGCCAATAGTCCCGGCTAGCGTGGTGAACTTCATCCCGCAAGGGGTCTCCCCGGTGTACTCCCGATTTACCGTCATCACTCCATTGCACAGTGGAAGGACAGCAGCGATGCACTCACAGCAGCCACAGGTTGTCATGGGGTCGTTCACGATACTATAGAAGTTGTAGTGGTCTATATTCCCACGAGAAGCCTTGAACACAAACTCGTTTACCCCTTTCCACTGCCCCAGCTTTTTATCAATGGTCTCCCCCTTCTCCACCGGCTGGTTAGGCCCCGTGGGATTAATCTCGAAGGCAGCCTTACAATCCATCCAGTTGTAGGAGCCACAAAGGCCAGTCCTTTCTGGGCTAATCACACAAACATGGCTCGGAGCAAAGGACTGACACAGGGTGCACGAATAATATATGTCGGTAGTTTCATCAGTCATGCCCTCAATTCGAGCATCCCTAGCGTGGTGTACTTCCTTTGCCTGTTCTATGAGCTCCTTTACCTTGTCTTCCTCGGTATATAGTTTGATCTGCATCTTATCGAATATTCGACCGAAATCCTGGTGTAGCTTGGCATGGAGGAGGTCGCCAATATGCCTTAGCGTAAAGCCCTTCTCCTTAGCTGTGTTACTGATTCGCAACCAACCAATATCTCGCTGCCCCTGGTGCCATACCCCCTGAGCGTAGTTTATCAGGTGGTGAATCTGGCGTTCCAAAATAGGTTCGTAGTCCTCCTCCATCTCTCTGCCAGCCACCTCCACGATTATAGCCAACGGCATTGAGCTTCCCTGAGCCGCGTCGCCTACATCGGGACCAATCACCTCGATCTTACCATCATCTACCTCGTTCATTCGCTTGGAGGTAACAAACTCAAGCATGGGCGTTCTACCGCCTCCAGTCTCCACATAGAACTCATCTTTGCGGATCCTCTCACCCTCAAAAGCAGGGCCAAAGGCTACTGGAATCGGCACTTCAGCCACACTAACCTTAAGTCCCCTTACCTCTATTGCTCTGGACACTATCTTATCGTGGGGTACATCGGAAACAACATGCTCGTAGGTACAAACCCCGGTGGGTAGGATCTCAGGTATGGGCGTATCAGCTATGGTAGGGAATCCCCAGTTGATCGCACCAGCGGCATTGGCATACCACTCATCAGTGACATAGCCCATAGGCATAACGAAGGCGAAGGTGCGGTCCTTATTGTAAATAAGGACCTTCCTGTAATCACCAGGTTCAATGCCGCCAAAGGACATAGCTACCCTATTGGCAAAGCCCATGGCGAATATGGCTGCCGAGATATCAGGACCAAAGGATACTAGACGAGTTGGCCATCCAATCTGTACCCCCGCCTCCACAAGCTGTTGTGCGAACGTCGTCCCATTACCACCTGCCGCCATAAAGACATAAATGTTCTTCTCCTGGAGTTCTTGAGCTATATCCTTGGCGATCTGTGGACTCGGCGCCGCTCCAACGATAGCAGCAAATCCGGGAGCGGTGCCGTCGACAA
>CAZYLE010000005.1:0-708 GCA_964648675.1 uncultured Dehalococcoidales bacterium | reverse complement strand
GACAAACTCAATACCCCTTTTTCTAAGGATTACGTCGTTAGCGGCACCAAGCCAGATATTATCTTCAGTGACATCCTCATCTATGAGATAAAAGTCTGGCGCCTCCAAATACCTTATAGCTTCGACAAGCTCCTCAGCGAAGAGGGTTGCCATCCCGGCATCAAGGGTTGGCCCCAGATAGGGCAGCGGGTGCACCTCCCTCACCGGTGGTGGAAGCAGCTCCTTACATTTCTTCAGCACCTGCTCCATATCACCCAGCTTTTGCACCGGGATGCCTAAAATGCCATAGATCACCGGTAGATAATAAGCGGTGTTGGGAAAGCCTACTGGTTCATTTGCTCCCCATTTATCCATTGCCTCTTGCCACTTCTTCTCCGCTCCGCCCACAATTTTGTGAGCTCCACGAATAGCTGCTGACGCTATTATCTTGGACATCTCTAATCCTCCCCTGTTTCTAATTTCTACTAGTTAGACCGATTAAACTGCTTACAACTCCCGTCTCATCGCCATATCGAAGAGAACCCTTTCCCGAGCCTTGTCAATACCTAATGCCTTGCGCTTCTTATCGATATGCTCAATCATCATTTGGGCTCCCCTAATCGGGTCTGGCTCGAACGCCCACATTCCACCATACATATCCTCAAAGTCCTTAAACAGGTAGTCGGTTACCTCGGGACTCCCCAGGGTGGGCCAGTTAACCCCAAATAC
>CAZYLE010000004.1:0-27023 GCA_964648675.1 uncultured Dehalococcoidales bacterium | reverse complement strand
ACCTGGGAGTGAAGGCTGTATGGAAGGGACACTATGTGGCCAAGATTGACCCTGAGCTTTGCACCGGGTGTGCCCGCTGTGTGGCACGCTGCCAGTTCAAGGCACTCAGCTTCTCGCCATCGAACAACATGGCATATATCGACCAGTTCCATTGCTTCGGGTGTGGGCTGTGCGTCACGGAGTGCGACCAGGGGGCCATCAGCCTGGTGGAGCGGGCCAGCCTGCCAGCACTGGCGAACGTTTGGTAATGATTAATAGAGAGGTGTACTAAGATGCTGCCAACGATAACTGTTGACGATGAGAAGTGCGGTGGGGCTTACTTCTGCCGCAAGTGCGTGGTCGTGTGCCCGACGCATGTGCTCGGTTTAGGTACTCGTGTGGGGGTCAAGAAGTACATTGAGACGGACCCGCAGTACTTCGTTGTGCGAGCGGTGTACCTGAACAAATGCAGCGGCTGCATGGACTGTGTCAAGGTTTGCCCCAACGATGCCATTCAGGTGAGCTTTAACGAAGGTGGTGTGACATGACTCTAAATTACAGATACGGTAGGCCGATTAAGGACAGGCTTATGACCCTGGAGGAACCAGGGAAACCACTGCTTTTCGATGCTGATAAAGGCCTGGTTGACGAAGTGACGGCGCAGTACGACGTCAAGGCACTTATTGGAGGCCTTAAGGGTAGGGATGAAAGGGAGGCGGAAAAGGCCCTGAGGGACTTCGGAAGGAAGGTCATGGAGTTGACTATCGAGTTGGCCGATGGGAAGTACATCGATCGCGGTGGCGAGATGATAGAGAAGGTAGCAAAGCAGACCGGGATCTCCTTTCCACATCGGTTCGAGCGATACGTCGAGCTGGCTACTCTCGCGTCAAGGCCGACCGACCGCTGGAACATAGCTAAGGCAACGACTAAAGAACTGGTGTTTCAAGTCTCCAGTTGCGGCGTCGCCAAGGCGATAGCTGAGGCTGGCCTAGCCCTCCCCTGCAAATCGATGTGTATGGCCCTCTTTGAAGCGGCCATGGCTAAGACCGGCGACAAGCTAAATGTCGAGATGACCAAGACGCCAGCCAAGGATGGCATGTGTGAGTTCAGTTTTTCACTCCAACCTTAGAACAAGAGAAGGTTTCGGGTTGTTCCTCTGCCGCGGTCATAGAGGGGAGCATGGGCCAGCGGGATTCATCGGCCTAGAATGTACCAGGAGCATGCGTGCCCATAGGGTCGGGCTCGAGGAGTTCCTCGAAGAGTGGTATGAACGGAGTGCCGAGACCTGCGACATCTTTGACAACATCAGCGAGGTAGATAAATACAGCCTTACTTGCACCGTTTGTCGATACTTCGAAAAGGAGTGTTGCTATGTTGAAGGGAAAGGGCCCAGCATGGTGAAATTGCTTAAGGCAACATACCAACACGACGGTGCACCTTGGCAACCACTAACTGAAGATGGCGCCAAGCGGCATCAACACTGCATATGATCAAGGCCACGTCTTGAGCCAAATAGAGCCGCTTTTCCCCAGTTTTCAAAACACGTGACAGGAAGTTCAGGAACATATCACAGGCAGTTGAGCATTGATTGAGATAACTAATCTCGGCCGCAGCCATCTTGCTAACAAGACGCGGCTTGCTTCCTAAACAAGCAGCACAAATGGGACATGGCTATGCCGTGTTATAAATTCAGCCAGCATTGATGGGAGGCGCTTATACGTCATAAAGTGCCCAGCAAAGGTCATTTAGTTTCCTGCAAGAATAACTTTGGTGACGCCTGCAAAACCGCCGTTGACATTCTAATCTTCACACAATGAATTGAGATCTCTGATTGAGAATTCGTAAAGGGGAAGAGTGACGCCCGCCGCAATCCAGGCAAATACCCAGAGCTGGTGGTATGTGTGTCCGGCTACTGCGCATACTTCGATGACCTTCCTGACGCGGCAAAGCATGAGATCATCGCCCGTACGCCACTCGTGGCGTAATACGACGTCATCTAATGTTTTCTAGCATTGGCATATTTGAAGCCAGAGACAGCCTATGATAGACTGGGAGCGATAAGGCATGGGCAAGGAGGAGAACGATGAAGCTCTTGGAGCCGATAACTATAAGAGGGGTGGAGTTCAAGAACCGGATGGTGATGCCGCCGATGCAGGTGGGGGTAGGGATGAGAAGCCCTCGAGCGAGGGCCTATTACCTGGAGCGGGCCAGGGGAGGCGTTGGCACCATCATCGTGGCCGCCACCTCGGTGGACCTATTCGCCACCGACGATGCCTGGGGTCGACCGGGAAGTGTGGACGCATTTGTCGATGGATTGCGCCCCCTCATCGTTGACGTCCACCAGGTCGGGGCAAGGATAGGCGTACAGCTATGGCATGGCAACATGTTTCCCGCCGGAACTGGTACTCCGCAGGACAGGCGTGGCGAGCCGGTGGCACCCTCAGACACCGCTGAGGAGCGTAGTCTCACCATATCGGAGATCGAGACCATAATCTCCAGGTTTGCCCAGGCCGCCACCAATGTGAAGAGGGCAGGTTTTGACTTTGTTGAAGTTCATGGGGCTCATGGTTACCTTGCTTGCCAGTTCTTCTCCCCGGCCACCAACCGGCGCGACGACGAATATGGTGGAGACCTTGCCCGACGGACACGTTTCGGAACACAGTGTGTTTCCGCCATGCGGGTGGTGGTGGGCGACGACTACCCCATCTTCTACCGCCTGGGAGCCTGGGAGGACATACCTGGAGGGATTACACTGGACGAAAGCGCCCAGTTCGCCACCGAGTTGGAGAAGGCCGGGACTGATGTTCTACACATCTCCCTTGGGGGCATGGCTGGTCAGGGGTTCACCGGAAGCCCTGGACCGGAGCAGTCCGAAGGCACCTTTGTCCCCCTGGCCGAGGCTATTAAACGTGTGGTGAGTGTGCCGGTGATCGCCGTCGGCCGCTTCAGGACGCCTCAGGTTGCGGAGGAGGTGCTGGTTCAGGGAAAGGCGGACATGGTGGCTGTCGGTCGCCAGCTCATCGCCGACCCTTACTGGCCACAAAAGGCAGCCACAGGGAGAACTGAAGATATCGTACCTTGCATAAGCTGCAACGCCTGCTTTGAGACTGGATTTGCCGGTCTCGGCCTAAAGTGCTCGGTAAACGCCTTCGCTGGCAGGGAAGCAGAGTTGACTATAGAACCTGCTGCCAGGGTGAAGAAGGTTATGGTGGCCGGCGGTGGCCCCGCTGGCATGGAGGCGGCACGTGTGGCCGCCCAGCGGGGCCATAAAGTCACCCTATATGAGAGGCAGCACGAACTGGGGGGACAGCTCATAGCGGCGGCGGTGCCCCCATATAAACACGAGTTGACACTGCTGAGACGATACCTGGCCCACCAGCTTGAGAAAAGCACCGTCCATGTCAAGACCGGTGTCGAGGTCACAATAGAGCTGGTAGAGAGTGAGAGGCCGGACGCAGTCATCCTCGCCACTGGATCAGTGCACCTGATACCTGAAATCCAAGGTATGAATACAAGCAAAGTAATGACTGCTGTAGACGTCCTGTCGGGCGGTGTCGATACTGGCGGAAGGGTAGTGGTTATCGGTGGAGAGCTGGTAGGCTGTGAGACGGCCGATTTCCTCTCTCAGCAGGGCAAGAAGGTGACTGTGGTCCGGAGGGGGCATGAAATGGCTTCTAAGATGTTTCCCAGTAACCGTCATGCTCTCCTCGCCCGATTGAAGGAGAATGGCGTCACGTTAATCACCGATGTCAAAGAATATGAGGCGATAAATGACGATGGCCTGGTCTTAATCGATAGCCAGGGGAAGCGGCAAACGCTTGAAGCTGATACCATAGTTCTTGCCGCCGGTGCTAGCCCCAATGACCAGCTGGCCAACGCCTTAGCGGGTAAGGTCGGTGAGATACACCTTGCTGGCGACTGCGCCAAGCCGGGGCGTATACTTGACGCCATCCATGACGGGGCGCGCCTGGGGCGGGAGGTATAGCGGCGCTATTAGCTTAAAGGCAGGCCTAGCTCTCTCAGCTTCTCAGGTGTAGGAGTACCGCTTTTTAGGTCCCAGCCTCTTTCATCATAGTAGTCATCCAGGATTCTATCAATGTCGTCTTTGGTCAGGGCAGTGGTTTTGTAGTAATCCATCAAGGGAAATTCCATGTTTTCCCCCTTTAGTGGCTTGAACCACGCCTCGGGAGCCCTATCATCCTTGCGGCTGAATCCGGCCCTGACATTGAGCAACTTAAACAGGTTCCACGCTCTCTCTGCTACTTCATAGAGTTCAGCAGGCGTGGCCTCAACTCCGGTGATGGCGGTGTAGAGCTGAGCCTGGGTTCCAGCGTCGAAGAACCTGTTGATATAGAGCCGGTGACACCGACCCAGGCAATTGGAGAGGGAATACCAGTCCTCGGCATATCTGTTTAGTCGCCCCGCGTTGAAAGAGGTTGGGGTGAAGATACTCTCAATTGCGTCTTTCGGGATCTCTATTTTTTTGGCCTCCTTCACCCACTGCTCGGTAGGCCTTCCCATGTTATATGAGGCAGAGCCGAGGCTCCCGGCTATGCTGGCGCAACCACCGCAGCGTGCCGGGTTCACCATCTGGGCCACGGTGGCTGTACCCATTCCTGTCAGCCGGGGGTCGCCGAATACGTTGTAGCCCTTGATGTGAACAGCTAGTGCCTCAGCTTGGCGACCAATCTTGCTGGCGGCTCCCAGGATGCCTTCGGCGAGAACAGCGCCAAAGCCTTCCCGACAAGCCGTCATTTTCATCAGCTTCATGGTGGTATCGAAGTCATCAGCAAGTTCTATGCCACCCGTATCCTCTTTGGTGATAGTCCCTTTTTGGTACAGGTAGGCCATCAGTTCCCTAACAATGCCGAAAGAGAAGAGGCAAATCCCATATCTATTAGCAGCATCCAGGAACTTGATGGAGCGGCTGTATTCCTCCACCATATCAGTGCCGCCGAAGGTTCCCATAGCACCGTAGTGAGTCATGTAGGTTACCATACCGGCGTAGGGTCCTTCTTCGAGCCTGTTGAGCTCCTTGTCAGCGGTAGGACAGCTGGCGCAAGCGAGAGGCTTCCTCGACCTGTAATGTATATCCTTTACATCGGGCGCGGAGATGAGTGATATCTGGCTCCAATTTTCGGATATTTTTGCCCTAAGTTGCGTCCAGGCGGCGGTCATGCCGAAGAAGCCGCCTTCAAGCAGGGTAGGGCGCAGTCGATAACTCATGATGCGCTCCAGCATCTCGTCTACCAGCCTTTGGAGCTTTAGTCGGTGGGCCACCCGTATGCCCTTTGTCCCCTGAACGGCTACTACGGCCTTGAGCTTCTTGGAGCCCATCACTGCGGGCAGGCCGCCACTTCCCAGCGTGCCTCCCTTATCGATGGAGGTTACCGAAATCTTCACCAGGTTCTCTCCCGCCGGCCCTATGGGTATGACGCTACAGGGTTCATGGTGCCGCCTCAGTTCGTCCACCGTGTCGAAGACATCCATACCCCACAGGTCTTGGGCATCGCACAGCTCGACACTATCATCCTCGATCTTGAGGTATACCGGCTTTGGGCTTCGGCCACTGATGACCACAAAGTCATATCCCGATAGCTTGAGCATCAGGGCGAAGTTACCCCCACCGCAGGCGGTAGCATAGGAGCCGTTTAGCGGGAACCGACTTGTGATGAACAGCTCTGAAGAGCCAGGGACTATGGTGCCAGAGAAAGGGCCGGTGCCGATGATAATGCAGTTCTCTGGAGATAGCGGGTCAGTGTTAGGCGGTATAAGGTCATAGGCCAGCTTGTTGGTAATTCCCCAGCCCCCGATGAATTCTCTGGCCAGTTCGGGATCGAGGGGCTCTTTACTAACCTGGCCGTGGGTGAGATCTACGTGAAGGATATGCCCGGCATATCCGGTAAGGTCCATCTCAGGCTCCCCCTCTCTTCTCCTGGATCAAAGCACCATAAGGGCAGTACCGGACACAAATGCCGCAATTGTCACACCTGTCGCTGAAGGAGATCTCGTACTCGTTATCGGCGCCAGCAAGGCGGCGGATCCTTATTTGAGCCTTCGATGGGTTGAAGGCCTTCTCGAACCTCAGCGAGCAGCGCAGCTCACAGATGAGGCACCCGGTGCATCTTGCTGCATCGACTATGATCGGGCGTCCTTTTGTTATAGTAATATCCATACCTCATTAACGGATGAGGAAGTGTTGTATAACTTATGTCGCATATGTCAAGTCCCCGTTATAATCCTTTTCAAGAGTCAAAGATACATATGTAGATGAAGGTTGTAACTCTCAATATGCCAACTATCTAAATTTAGACGACAAGAAATGTGACTCGACCATAACTCGCATCTGGGATTTAGTGGCTGTGGGCCGCCTGCTCTGTTCTATTCTAGCCTAAAATCACCTCTCAGTCAAAAGAGCTTGCCTGGGCAATCTCCACAATGTGGGAATTCTGTGTTATATTTGAGGTGGCTGGTTTAAAAAGCCAGGATTATGAAAGGAGATATTCGAATGGAAGAAGCGGTAATTGTTGATTATTTGAGGTCTGCCTTTTCAAGGTCAAGGCCAAGGGAGCCGGAGAGGGATGTGTTTAACAGCTTGAGAATGGATGAAGTTGCTGCGATGTTGATTAAGGAACTTCTAAAGAGAACGGGGATAAAGCCAGAGGAAATCAACGATGTGTTGACGGGAACGGCAATGCCCCTGCGCGAGCAGTGGCTATATGGTGGAAGGCTTATCACATTTCTGGCGGGATTGCCGTTCAATGTTCCAGCGCAACAGACCGATCGGCAGTGTGCATCTTCGATGTCCACCATACATCAGGGCGCTATGGAGATAATGCTGGGATATTCTGACATCGTTATTTCGTGTGGAATCGAACATATGACCCACATTCCAGCGCTGGGTGGTGGTCGTGAGCCAGGCCAGGTGCCGGTGGAACCGAACCCTAAATTGTTGTCAGAAACGTATAAGAAGTACGATTTATTGATAGCTGCCAACATGGGGCTTACAGCGGAAAAGCTGTTCGAACAAACGGACTTCACCAGAGAGGATATGGATAAGTGGTCGCTCAGAAGCCATCAGTTGGCGGCAAAAGCGCTTGAAGAGGGATACTTCAAAGGGGAAATACTGCCCATCGCAGCAGACCAGGCGGATGGCACAAAAAGGGTTATCGATCACGACATGAGCATTAGAGGGGATACGTCAATGGAGGCCCTTGCCGATCTGCAGCCGGCATTCAAACCAGATGGACAGATAACCGCTGGAAACTCCTCTCCGCTAAATGCTGGTGCGACGGCAATACTTATGATGTCGAAAAAGAAGGCGAAGGAGTATAACCTCAAGCCTCTGGCTAAAATCGTATCGATGGGGTGGGCTGGCGTGGATCCAACAGTTATGGGGATGGGGCCAGTTCCGGCAAGCAGAATGGCTTTGCGCCATGCGGGTATGGAGGTGAAGGACATCGATCTATGGGAAATCAACGAGGCATTCTCCATCGTAACAATCAATTGCATAAAAGAACTGGGCATAGACCCCGACAAAGTCAATGTTAAAGGTGGCGCAGTAGCGATTGGACATCCCTTGGGGGCATCAGGGACGAGATTGGTTGGAACACTAGCTCGTATATTGGAGTGGGAGAATGGGAGGTTTGGCCTGGCAAATGCGTGTGTTGGGGGAGGGCAAGGCGCCGCAACTATAATTGAGCGAGAGGGATAGTGAGAAAATTCTGCTAGGCCGGGCACTTTCTTGGTTCTACCTTACCATAGCTCTTGTAGTTATCTATGGGCGTTATGGATAAGGAAGAGGAAAAGTGAAAGAATATCGGGTAAATAAAAAACAAAGTAGTATAGTGGGTGCAGCCTTTCAGCTGAAGGTCGAAACCCACCATTGCCATATCTATTTTGGGAAGGTGGGTTCCATTTCATTTCACCCGCCCTACTTATATTTAACACCATCCTCAATTTGTGTAGTTGCCTGATTTATCAGGCTCGACTGCCCAATAAATTGGGCAACTACCTCTTTGAGCAGCCTTGAGGTGTCACGGAACGCGTAGAGTGGGTGGAGCACAGCGAAACCCACCAAGGGGATCAAACCGAATTTCACCCCTCTCCCTTGAAGGTCGAAGACTCGACTCTCACCAAGGCGAGTCGCCTCCGGAGACTGGCGAGGAGAGAGCTGGGGTGATGATCAGCGGAGGGACCTCCCTCCCTCAAGGGGTGGGAGGATGTTTTCACACCCAGCAGCTCGGCGATTTGGCAGTCGCTAGATTATGTAAAGTTGTTTTCCTCCAGATGATGTCGCTATTAAATATGTTCTGTGATTCCCTATTCAAAAAAGGATTGTATACTTAGGCTCTCCTTTGACGGCCGATTTGCAACAAGTCTCTGAATCCACTAGTCGTGACCAGGGCTCCCTTGGAAATGTTCAAACCCAACTGACCTAAAAAGATGTTGCTTCCAACAATTGATGCGTGAACGAATACGGAGATCGCTCGTTCGCTTCTTTCCCTAAGATATTTGAATGCGTGGATCACTCCTTCGCTGGGGTCGCGGGGGGTTGACGGCCATTTAATGAGAAAGGACTCACCACTCTCTTCATCAAAGGCTACCAAATCGGTGAATGTACCGCCGACATCGATTCCTACTCTAAGCCTGGAATTCATAATATCTCAAACGAAAAAGTGTCTCGATATTTGCCTGCTTATGCTGTGTAATATAACGAAAATAGGGGTCAGATGTATCTTAAGGATTATATGCTTTATTCTAGGGCGCTACTATTATAGCTGTTCCTTGCCTCTGGTGTCTCCATCTTGGCCTTCCCTTTTCAATGTAGTGCCTACCGATGTTGTTCGTCAAAGAAAGGATGCTCAGTTGACAATGCTTATAGGGTCTTCACGCTTTATGAAATACAAATCATTCAGGCGAAGGCTATTGACATCTATATATAATAGCAAGTAATACTAGATGTGATGTAGCTTGACAGCAAGAGGGAATAATTCATACTCGAAGGCAATAGACTTTGAAAAGAGGGAAATGAAAGAAAGGAAGGTCCTTCTGGTAAACTCAAACCTGATGCAGCCCCCGGTAGCCCCTTTGGCCCTCGACTATCTGGCTCAAGCCCTTCAGCAGAGCGAGTTCGAGGTAGAGATCCTGGACCTGTGCTTCTCACCGGACTACATCAGGGCCATAGAAGAATGCTTTGCCAGCCGTGATGTATTCGCTGTCATGGTAACCTTTCGCAACACCGATGATAGCTCCTTCGCCACCAAGAGGTCTTTTTTACCCCTGCTACGGGACATCATCCAGTGCATTAAGACAAACACATCGGCTCCTATCATCCTGGGCGGAGCGGGTTTCTCAGTGATGCCCAAGGCTATTCTGAATTACTGTGACCTTGACATTGGAGTATGGGGTGAGGGGGAATATTCCCTGCCCCTTCTCCTAATGAAGCTGACAAAACAAGGCGACTTTTGTGATATCCCTGCCCTGGTATATCGCATTGGGGATGGTTTCCGCTGTAATCCTGCCCACTACCTGGACCTAGCGAAAATGCCTGCGCCGCGAAGGACGTTCATAGATAATCGACGCTACTTCCATGAAGGCGGTATGAATTGCTTGGAGACCAAACGTGGTTGTCCCAAGGGCTGCATTTACTGTGTGGACCCATTGAGCAAGGGTAGGAAGGTTCGCTTGCGCTCTCCCAGGAACGTAGGTGATGAGATAGAGGCGCTGCTAAACCAGGGAGTAGACTACTTCCACATCTGCGATAGCGAGTTCAATATACCCCATTCCCATGCCGAAGATGTGTGCACCGAGATAATCAGTAGGCGATTGGGAGAGAAGGTTAGGTGGTACACCTATGCGTCACCGGCACCCTTTTCCAGAGAGTTGGCCTCACTGATGAAGAGAGCGGGGTGTGTTGGCATCAACTTTGGTGTAGATTCTGGTTGCGACCGGATGCTTCAGGCTTTGGGCAGGGACTTCTGCGTAGAAGATGTGCGGAGCACGGCCAGGAGTTGCCGTGAAGAGGGACTCGTCTGCATGTACGATTTGTTATTGGGAGGTCCTGGGGAGACCAGGGAGTCTCTGAAAGAAACGGTCGAGACTATGAAGAAAATCTCGCCAGACCGGATTGGGGCGGCCATGGGAGTGCGGGTCTACTCCAAAACCAAGCTGGCAGACATGATATATCGGGAGGGTCCACTGGAGGGTAACGTCAATCTACACGGTATTATCGAGGGCAACGACGAATTCACTGCTCCGCTATTCTATCTTTCCCAACATCTGGGCGATGATGCTCTTCAATACCTATCTCGACTTGTTGGCGATGACGAGCGCTTCTTCCTCCACAACCCGGAGGCGGGTGATAAGAATTACAACTATGATGACAATATAGTACTGGTGAACGCCATTAAAAATGGATACAGGGGAGCCTTCTGGGACATTCTGAGACGGTTGGCCGACAAGTAAATATGAGCGCGAAACCCGGTTTTGGTACAGTCCCAATGGTGCCTGCGGTAAAACGACCTTGGCGAGCTCTGCCAGGCGCAATCAGACGGCGTCACAAGTGAAGAATGATGCTCCATTTATAGAGCGGCTCACCGCTCTGTACCTGGTTCTTGCAGTTGCTCAGCTAACTCCTTCTGATATGCCTTCCAACCGGGACACCAATTGGTATGCCACCGCCATATCCTGCTGATTATCGAATTTGGCTTCCTTTCCGCATGCTTGCGCCCTGGGCAAGCTTCACATTTTGACTTCATCCTTGACTACCTCCGTGTTGTCTTCCCTTTCTCGCTCATCTTTCACAAATCCATAGACTATGAGCAATTGAGCTAGGTAATAGGTAATCATGACAAGGTAGTCGGATGCCGGCACGGCAACCATGAACTTGTTGATGGCCAGGATTGAGTCAGAGACGATAAAAGAGAGAGCTCCATAAAGAACGAGGTTGCTTTTCGAACCTCTGAATGCGGCGAAAATGCCCATCAGCGTTATAACCAAAATATACACGTAGACCGGTATCGTCATTTCTTTGAGCGACGGGGTCATGATGACAGCTATGGCTACAGCGTAGGCAACGAGAAGGACTACGATGAGTAACCTCGATTTCTGCGCTTTGAAGTCCCTGGAGAATGCCACAATATACACAATGTGGGCGACGAGGAATAATCCCAGGCCAATAATGAAATACTGCCCCTCGCCCAGTGCCAGAGCTATGTCTCCACCGGCGGACAGCAATAGGGCGGCAAACAGCAATTTGCCCTTCAACCCGGCAATCTTTGTCAACGCTAGGACGGAGAGAGTCAGCACTGGTATCGCCTTGATGACAAAGCTTCCTGGATAGGGTTGAATCGGCACGGTGCCGATGTAGGCGATGGCGAATATGATAAAGACAAGCAGATAGACTTTCTGTGTTTTGGTCACTTCATTCCCTCCTCGTATTAGGATATCGGTTTGTTGCGGCTGCCGCTTGAGTATATATGAAACACTGTAAGATTAACGCTGGCCATGTGCGGTCCCTTGGGTGAAATATCGCATATCTGTAGCCTGCGAGTAGTGTATAATACACTTTGCCCTTCGTCAATCTCAAGCGTAACTGTTTGTACTTATCATTGCCCTTGCTTTATTTCGGCTTCATGGCAATCAAGTTGTTCCATGTAAAAACTAGCGACACCTCTGTTGTCTATTATGGAACGCGGGGCTTTACTCCTGCCTCAAGCGACCCTAAAGGGTCGCACTACACTATATTCTAAGTCGATGGTTTCAGTGATACTCATGGTGTAATATAATGTTAGCTACTACATGGGGATTTAGACAATATGAACAGTTCAAGCAGACAGATTAGCGTTGGCTAGCACTTTATGAGGCCGATTGTTAACGAGCAAAGCCGTTGTAGGAAGTGAGTGAATCATGGCTGTCGAGGAAAAGAAGAAGGCGATAAACCGGCTGAAATCAATGTACCCGCTTCGAGCCAAGGTAAATGAGACGTACCTAAAGAGCGTTGAAGCTATGAGAGCGGGCAAACCCACAGTGTGGGCTATGCTTAACTGGTATTATGGTGACCCTATACTCAAAGCCATGGATTTGGAAGTAGTATATCCAGAGAATTACGGTGCTGCCCTTGCCGCTACGGGATTTGCCCAACCTTACCTGGAATATGCCGATGCTGACGGGTTTCCTACCCACCTGTGTGGTTATAGCCGGGCTACTCTTGGCTATACCTCGAAGATGATGAGAGAACTGAAAGGCGAAATACCTGCGGAGGCGCCTCTAGGAGGCATGCCGAAACCCATATTCCTGATGTCTTCGGCTGCTGTTTGTGATGCTAGGTATAAGTGGTTCCAGTCATTAGGCCGCTATATGGATGTTCCGGTATGGACATTGGAAGCGCCAATGCCTGGAGTGAAGGAACTGTTCATGGAAGGCTCATATGAACGGATGGTTCATTTAGGAGTTCAGCATCTCGGTGAGTTTATTAACTTCGTCGAACGTATCACTGGCAGGAAAATGGACTGGGATAAATTGGATGAGACAGTAGACCTTATGATAGAGGTTAACCGGCTGTGGCATGAAATAAGCGAACTGCGCAAGGCAAAACCCTGCCCCATGCATAGCAGAGATTTCTGGAGTGCAATGCCTGCAGCGCTGTTTCTGATGGGCGATCTGAAGCATTCGTTGCAATGCTATCGGGATATGTATGAAGAGGTGAGGGATAGGGTGAAAAACCATGTAGGAGCCATTGACGAGGAGAGATATCGACTGGTATTCGCCGAGCTTCCGCCGTGGCATAGCTTGGGATTCTTCGATAGATTGGCCGAGAGGGGATGGAACTTCGTCGTCGAGAGTTTTGGCTACCGACCGCCTATTCCTCTTGACCTGAGTGAGGTTAGCAACCCTCTGGAGAAAATCACCAGATTCAGTCTCCAGGTTTTTATTGGCTATTATGAAGACGCGTTGGAACAAAATGTGCCCGCCGGCGCCTTGGCATATCCATACTTGAAGTATGTAAGAGAATGGAAATGCGATGGGGCGCTCCTCCACCCCCTCATCAGTTGCCGCAGCGCCTCCACACATTTGCCGTATGTGGCAAACTTGATAATGGAAAGGCTAAAGGTGCCTTCACTAACAATTGAAGGAGATATCGTAGACCTTCGGTTGTTTGACCCCGAAGATGCCATAGCCAGGGCGGAACCATTCGAGGAGACAATGGAGTATTACCGAAGAGTAAGGAAGCAAGAGGGTTTCGATTGGTAGGAAAACAGCAAATTTCAGCTTGGTGAGTTGTAGAAAATGGCAGATAAAAGCAAAGGGCTTAGTAAAGCCAAGGAGATTTACCGAAACCGGTCCCGCAGAGTCAAAGAGCTTAAGGCGGAAGGCAAGAAGGTCATAGGTTATCCCTGCGTCTATGTGCCTGTAGAGATGCTTACTGCGCTTGGTGTGATCCCGTACCGAACATACGGAGATATCAAGGAGCCGGTCACCGAGGCAGATAGAGCGTTGCCTACCTCGTTTTGCCCTATCATTCGTAGCTGCTTTGATTGCGCACTCAAAGCCAGAGATGATTTCCTGGACGGGATAATTGTAGCTCATTCTTGTGACCCTCAAGAAAAAACGGCTCGTCTGTGGGAATCTTATATAAGCTATCCCTATTTCCATTTCATGGATATACCTGGCACGGTTCGACCGGAGGCTATGGAGTACTTCAAAGGGCAATTAAACGATTTGAAGAAGACACTGGAGGCTTTCACTAAAAAGGAGCTTTCCTCAGACAGACTCAAGGCAGCCATCCAATCTCATAATCAACAGCGAGCCTTGGTAAGAGAACTGTACGAACAAACGAAGCCCGAGACGCCTCTTATCTCGGGAACGGAGATCCTCCAGGTAGTAAAGGCGTTGATGAGTCTGCCTGTGGACGAAGGCAATGAGTTACTAGCCCAAGTTATTGGCGAGGTCAAAGACCGTACCGATGGGCCTGAAAGGAAACCAGTGCGGCTTATCCTCTGGAGCAGCACGCTGGATGATACCGAGATAATGCAGATATTCGAGAACGGGGCAAATGTGGTGTTAGACGAGAGCTGTGGGGGCATTAGACCCTTCAGGGCTGAGGTAAAGCTAACCGATGATCCATTGGATGGACTGGCTCAGTACTATTTGGAGGAGATAACCTGCGCTCGCACATTCAGAGAGACTGTTCTTGGTGAGACTAAGAAAGACTATCTGGAAGATTTGGGAAACCGATTTGGTTATCTGAAAGACTTCGCTCGAGAATGGAAAGTCAATGGAGCAATATTCTTGCTCGTCCGCTATTGTGACCCATTCGCTTTTGAAATTCCTTCACTCAAAGACTACTTCGACAGCATTGGTATTCCCAGCACCTACATAGAATACGACTATGCGCAAGGAGCCCTGGCACCGTTAAGAACAAGGGTTGAAGCCTTCCTGGAAACTATTAGCTAAAAATACAGTTTGAGAGGTGCACTTGTATTTTGCTGGGGTCGACATAGGTTCCACTATGACTAAGATTCTGCTTATGGATGTGGATGATAACATTCTGTCAGTCGTCAAAGGCCCCACTGGTCCTGAACATCGCCAGTTAGCCGATGAGGTTATGCAAATGGCGTTGGGGCAAGCCAATTTGCAGCTTGATGAGATTTCATACGTTGTAGCCACAGGCTATGGCCGTTTCAATGTTCCTTTCGCCGACCGTCAGATTACCGAACTGACTTGTCATGCCAGGGGGGTATTCAGTTTGTTTCCCAGTGTCAGGACAGCTATTGATATCGGCGGACAGGATGCTAAGTGTATGAAGATCGATAAGGGCAAGTTGGTCGACTTCGTTATGAACGATAAATGTGCCGCTGGCACAGGCAGGTTCCTGGAAGTCATCGCTGCGGCGCTGAATATTAAGCTAGAGGATATGGGAGATATTTCCTTAAGGTCTACCAAGAAAGTCCAGATTAGCAACTTATGCACTATCTTCGCCCGGCAAGAGGTAGTAGCTCGCTTGTCTGAGGGAGAAAAGTTGGAAGATATCCTAGCCGGCCTTAGCGATGCTGTGGCGAGCAGAGTAGCCGGATTAGCACGGAGGCTGAAAATAGAACCTGATGTGGTGCTTACTGGAGGGGTGGCAAAAAACCGTGGCATCATTAGAGCGATGAATGATTATCTGGGCTGCGAACTTCTTGTTCCTGAAGACCCACTTATAACCGGCGCACTTGGCGCTGCTATACTGGCAAGGGAACTCTCATTGGCGGCAATAGCCAGGGGTGAGCCTGCACCGGCAAAGCAGCGCCGTTTAGAAAAGGCCACCTTCTTCAAGTGAGGAAGCAATGCAAATGTCTTGGTTTATCGGTATCGACATCGGCTCGGCGTATAGCAAGGGAGTTATAACTAGAGATAACGAGCTTTCTGCTTACTGCGTGATACTTTCCGGCGCCAATTACCGCACGACAGCCGAGAGGATAAGAGAGGAGCTGCTGACAGAGGTTAACCTAGCTCTGGATCATATTACCGCTACCGTAGCCACCGGCACCGGTGCTGGCAGCGTCTACTTCGCCAGTCAGAGAGTTAGTGATATAGTTTGCACTGCCAGAGGTATAAATAGCATCTTCCCCTCAGCGAGGACAGTTATCGATGTGGCAGGGCAGTCCGTTAAATTAATACGCATAGATGGGGAGGGGCTGGTGGCCAACTTCACCATTAGTGAAAAGTGCGCCGCCGGAAGCGGCCAATTTGTCGAGCTTATTGCCAACGTGTTGCGAATAGATTTGGAGGACTTTGGCCCTCTTTCTCTTCAGTCTAAAAATCCCGTCACTTTCAGCACGGGATGCGCTGTTTTTGGCGAATCAGAGGCTATTACCAGGGTTGCTGAGGGCATCCCTAAAGAGGATATCGCCGCTGGGGTCAACAAAGCCTTAGCCGACAAGATATTCTCACTGTCTAAGAAGGTCAGGTTGGTAGAGCCGTGTGCTATCTGTGGCGGTGGTGCCCTTAATAACGGGCTCGTCGAGGCTGTAGAACATGAGTTGAATATTCGGCTACTTGTACCTCCACATCCCCATATAGTGACAGCCTTAGGCGCAGCCATAACAGCTAGGGTCTCAAACTTAAAAAAATAAGATTTCGTATATATTGCTAATAAGGGTAACGCTCTTCCGACGTAGAAAGGGAGAAATAAGATGGGCATCAGGACTATGACAGTTCCCAGACAAATGTGGTATGAACGGGGAGATTGGCAGCTAGAATTTCCCGAGTCGTGGGAAGTTTTGCCCTGCCGTATGAATGGGCACAATGCCCCTCACATGATGTCAGAACAGATAAGGGCTGCCTTCAGCAAGCCTATTGGCACACCGCCACTCAGGGAGTTGGCACAGGGGAAGAACGAAGTGGTTATAATCTTTGATGACCTTTCCCGACCCACACGTGCTGCCGAGCTAGTGCCCTATGTTCTCGAGGAGCTAGAGGCAGCAGGCATTCCTGATGCGGCCATCAGATTTATCTGCGCTACCGGCTCCCACAGCGCGCATACCTTTGAGGACTTCCAGAAGAAATTGGGAGGGGAAATACTGGATAGGTTCCCAGTTTACAATCACAACGCATATGAGAACTGCAAATATGTTGGACGGACGTCGCAAGGCACCGAACTATCTGTTAATGCTGAGGTGATGAGCTGTAACCTTAAGATCGCCATTGGGTCCATAGTCCCGCATGTCCAAAGTGGATATGGCGGCGGTGGGAAGATTATCCTGCCTGGTATAGCTTCAATGGACTCAATCGAGGGCTTTCACCGCCTAGAAATCGAAGCTAGATACTCTGGACACGGAGACATTGTAGGGCCTGGTAAATACACTGAGAATCCTATGATACGGGACTTTAATGAGGCAGCCAGAATGGTGGGGCTGGACTTTAAAATCGATACCATGATTAATGGCAAGGGGGAGCCTTGTGCCGCATTCGCTGGGGAAACTCAGGCTGAGTTCAATGAGGCCTTGAAATCTGTCGTGCCGCACTATACTACTAAAGCTGCCTCGGAGATCGATGTGGCAGTAGTCAATAACTACAGCAAGGCTAATGAAGCAATCGTTGGTCTGCTCATGGGGGTACAGTTATTGGCGGAGAAGGGTGGCGACCTTGTATTGATTATGGATTGTCCTGCTGGTCAGGTAGTGCATTACCTGCTGGGCAGTTTTGGCAAATCAATAAGAGGGCGCTTGTTTAGCCCGGTCAATTTCCAGCTACCTTGGCTTAAAAGAATGATAGTATTGTCACCACAGATTGAGAAGTCTTTTGCCGACTGGCTGGCCATACCTGATACCCTCTGGGTGAAGACCTGGTCGGAGGTTATGGATATTTTGACACAGGACTTCCCCCAGGGTGCTCGGGTAGCGGTGGTTCCCGATGGTACAATACAGTATTTTTCGTGAATTGTAATATACATCAGCCGGGGTGGAAATCGAAAGGAGCAGGTTATGGATACGAGAGTAAAAGGCTCGAAGGAGCTGTTCAACGAAGTAATCGATGCCGGATTATGCACCCTATGTGGTGCGTGTGCTGGTGGTTGTCCATACCTGGTCCCCTACAAAGGCAGAATAGTGCTTCTGGACAATTGCACTCTGGCAGAGGGCCAATGTTATCAATATTGCCCACGGACATACACCGATATGGACGCGCTCAGCCAGCTAGTTTTTGGGAAACCATATAGCGATGATGAAATAGGCACTGCCAAGGAAGTATTGATGGCAAGGTCAAAGGATGCACGCATAAAGGAAAGGGCCCAATATGGTGGAACGGTAACCACACTCTTGTCCCTGGCGCTGGCAGAGGGACTCATTGAGGGAGCAGTTATGTCAAAAACATCCGGTGATAAGACACCAAGGGCTTTCTTGGCTCGTAATATGGAAGAGGTGCTTCAATGCGCTGGCTCCAATTACATGGCTTGCCCTGTATTAGCGGCATTAAACGGCATTCCTACAGATAGTGAAGAGAGGGTGGGAGTAGTTGTCATGCCCTGCCAGGCACTGGCTCTGGCCAAGATGAAGAAAGCTCCACAACAGAACAGAGTAAGTATTGGTAATGTAAAGCTGGTGATTGGACTGTTTTGTACCTGGGCTTTATCTCCTGATGGATTTTATCACTTCCTTGAGGAGAACCTAGACTTGCCGCAGGTAATCAAGTTCGACATTCCGCCCCCTCCGGCAGATAGATTCGATGCCTATACCCGGTTCGGCATTGTCTCTTTTCCATTGGACCAGATCAGGAGATATATTATGTCAACATGCAGGTACTGCCTGGACATGACATCGGAGCTTGCTGATATCTCGGTGGGCTCGGTTGAGGGAATCGAAGGCTGGAACACTGTCATTGTCCGCACCAATGTTGGTGCGGAGCTTGTGGAGATGGCCAAGGCCAAGGGTAAACTTGAGGTTGACCGATTGCCACCTCAGAATCTAGCTCATCTGAAAGAGGCGGCGCTGCTAAAGAAGAAAAGGGCAGTAGAGGAAATCGTTAAAATGAGTGGCGATAAAAGCGACCTATTTTATATTGGGCTATCGAAGAGCATGGTTGATAAGCTCCTGGCTTAATGGTGGACAGCAGATTAGGGAGGTGAATAATATGGCAAGTATTGACATAGATGCTCCTGGTACCAGTCAGCTCTTTATTGGTAACGAAGCTATTGCCCGTGGCGCACTGGAAGCGGGGGTAGGATTTGCTGCTGCCTACCCCGGGACGCCTTCGTCAGAAATCATGGAAAGTCTGGCATCTGTAGCCAAGAAGATGGGCATCTACGCCCAGTGGTCGGTAAATGAAAAAGTGGCCATGGAGGCTGCTACTGGCGCTTCCTTTGCTGGAATCCGAGCCATCGCCTCTATGAAGCAGAATGGGGTAAATGTCGTTTCTGATTTTCTAGCAAATCTCGTAATGACTGGTATAGGTAAAGGGGGATTAGTTCTTGTTAGCTGCGATGATCCTTCCGCTATCTCCAGTTCTAATGAACAGGACACGCGTCCCATAGCTAAATGGTTAGACATTCCGTTACTTGAGCCAGGTAACTTCCAGGAAGCCAAGGATATGACAAAATGGCTCTTTGAGCTTTCGGAGGAGCTAGGCACCATCTGTATGCTGCGGAGTGTAACTCGCATTGCCCATGCTAGGGGCAATGTAAAGCTGGGTGAATTGCTTAAAAAGGAACAGAAGGCATATTTCGATCAGGTACACGATGCACGGAACGTCATGCCGACCAGGTTTATGCCGGTTCCGAGCGCATTGCGGCATGCTTTGCTGCACGTGAAGTTGGAAAATGCGCGGGGAAAGTTTGAATCATCACCCTTCAATTGGTACATAGGTCCGGATAAAGCAGATTTGCTCATCATAACCTGTGGTAGCTGCTGGCTGTACTCCCAGGAAGCGGTGAAGGCATTGAAACTGGAGGACAAGGTGGGCATCCTGAAACTGGGCACTCTTTGGCCCTTACCAGAAAAACTTGTGGAAAGACATCTGGGCAAATCGCATAAAGTACTTGTGGTTGAGGAGATCGACCCCTTCCTGGAGCGAAGCGTGATGGAACTGGTTGCCAACCTGCCGCCTGACGGCCCACATCCGGTCTTCTATGGCAAGCGTTCTGGCGATATAAATGCTTATGGAGAGCTAAACCCAGATATGGTTATTAAAGCGATAACAAGCATAATGGGGCTGTCGTATCAACCGCGGGACGTTGAATATGCTAAGAAAGCACAGGAAGCCTCAAGAAGATATGTGCCCCAACGGATGATGACTTTTTGCCCTGGTTGCGCTCATCGTGCTACCTTCTGGGCGATCAAGAATGCACTTAAGCTGGATGGGCGCAACGGAATTGTTACCGGTGATATCGGCTGCTACTCAATGGCACTGGGACCTGCGGGCTTTTTCCAGGTGCGGACGATGCATTGCATGGGAGCGGGGGTGGGAGTGGCCAACGGCCTTGGCAAATTGGGGCAGTTCGGTTTCAACCAGCCGGTGCTCGCTGTATGCGGCGACTCTACGTTCTTTCATGCCGCAATACCGGCACTGATAAACGGGGTGTACAATCAGGCGAATTTCATCCTTGTTATCTTGGATAACAGCGCTACTGCCATGACTGGTTTCCAACCTCACCCTGGAACCGGGGTGACCGCTACTGGGGAGGTAACAAAGGTTGTTAGCATGGAAGCTTTATGCGGCGCATTGGGGACACATGTAGTCATTTGCGACCCCTTCGATCTTGAGGATACTACTGCAACCTTGCTGGAAATGATGGCGGACGGTGGCGGGGCTAAGGTGGTGATAATGCGACGCGAGTGCGAGCTGGTAAGAAGCCACAGGGAAAAGGAAAACCCATATAAAGTATATGTTGATCCTGATGTGTGTATTGGAGAGGCCTGTGGTTGTGACAGATTATGCACCAGGGTATTTCGTTGCCCTGGATTGATATGGGATACGGATATTGGTAAGGCTAAGATAGACGAGGTCATATGTACCGGATGTGGGGTGTGCGCAGATATATGTCCACGAGGAGCCATCGTAAAGGAGGCAACATGAAGACGAAAGCCCTAATGAAGGAGCCACTTAACCTAATAATTACCGGCGTTGGTGGGCAAGGCAATGTGAGAATCTCCCTGCTCATCGGTAATGCCCTGGTAAGGCAAGGCTACTATGTGACTATTGGGGAGACCTATGGGGCGTCCCAACGGGGTGGAGCCGTCATGAGCCATATGAGAATTTCGAAGGAAACTGAGTGTAGCCCATTTATCTCCGACGGATGCGCTGACGTCATCCTCGGCATGGAGCCGGTAGAAACTTTGCGAATGCTGGGACAGTTTGGTAACCCCGATGTCATGACTATAGTGAATCCTAGGCCGATATATTCCATTGATGTTACCGGCGGTGATGCTGAATATCCCAACATGGATAAGCTCATGGAAACCATCAAGGAGCTGTCAGCTAAAACATGGGTAATAAATGCTACCGAAGAAGCACAAAGGATGGGAAACCCTATCTTTGCCAATGTAATCCTCATTGGCGCCCTTGTTGGCTCTGGTGTCCTCCCGCTAGACAAGGAGTCGCTGGAGCCGGTGTTGCAAGAGAGTTTCTTCAAGGAATTTGAGGCCAATATGACGGCCTTCAGCAGGGGCATGGAGCTTGCCGAGCGGCAGCAGTGATGGCCTATAGGAATAAAGTGGTACGTACTATTTTGTAATTTGTTGAGGGGGTCTTGGAAATGGCTATGGGAGCTGCAGAACTTGTGGAGCAATTTAAAACGGGGGCTGCTAACGCTGGCGCCCTGGTCTATGAAGCCAAAGATGCCGCGGATGCCAATGATTATGTGTTGAAACTGGCACAGGAACGTAGTGTGAAGCTTATAGTCAAGTCAAAATCAGTGCTGGCGGAGAAAATGGGGTTAAAGGCGCACCTTGAAAATGGTGGCATCGAAGTAAAGGAAACCGACATCGGAGAATGGATCGTCCAGCTAGCTGGGGGAAGACCGGCGCAGATGGCAGGCTCTGCCCCATATGAAACCATTGAGCAGGTCGCTGAACTTATCTCTGAACGGACTGGTGAGCAACTGGAACCTGACCCTCGGGCTGTATTAGGTGCCGTACGTCGGGCGTTGAAAAAGTTATATCTGAGTGCAGATATGGGCATTTCGGAAGCTAGCATTGCCATAGCTGAAACCGGGACTTTAATCATTGTGGGCAACGAAGGGAATGAGCGCTTGGTCGCTGTTTTGCCTCGTATACATGTAACCATGGTTGGCTGCGAAGAGTTAGTCTCAACTATGGAAGATGCCACTGTCAGGCTTAAACTGCTTAGCAGAACCATGATGGATAGGAAAATGCCGAGCTATGTCACTTATATCACCGGTAGAAACACTACCGCTGATATACCAAAGGCGTTGATGGCTAGGGCTCAAGGTCCCGATGAAGAGCATATTTTACTAGTAAGTAAGGCTGCAAGTAAATGATAGGGCGCATAAAGTTCAGGTAGGGGCTATAGCTGTGTAGTGTGAGGCGGAGACATGAGCAGGGAAATGGCGAAGCGTGTACATGAAGCGCTGACAGATGAAAATCTGCAGAGTGCTCTTGGTAGATTGATACCTCTCCTAAATATAGTGCGCCAAATGGCACTGGAGGGCATTGATTTTGATGCTTTAAGCAAAGAAATTCATCGCGTGAAGGAGAAATCGATTGCCAACCTACCTCAGTTAGTGGAGCAATTTAAGACTGAAGCTGCTGAGGCTGGCGCTGTGGTGTATGAGGCAAGGGATGCCGAGGATGCCAACAACTATGTACTCAAGCTAGCAGAGGAACGCCATGTGAAACACATAGTCAAATCAAAATCCATGCTCACTGAGGAGCTCGAGCTAAGGGAGTATCTTGAGAACGCTGGCGTTGAGGTAAAGGAAACCGACATTGGAGAATGGATCGTACAACTAGCTGGGGAAAGGCCGGCGCATATGGTGGGGCCAGCCATACATAAAACGATTGAACAGGTCGCTGAGCTTATCTCCGAAGGAACGGGTGAGCATCTGGAACCTGACCCTCAGGCTTTATTGAATGCAGCACGTCGCGCATTAAGGCAGTTCTATATTAATGCAGACATGGGTATTTCAGGAGCCAATATCGCCATAGCTGAAACTGGCACTGTAGTCATCGTGACTAATGAAGCGAATGGTTGTATGGCGACTACTTTGCCTCCTGTACATGTGGCGCTGGTTGGCTATGAGAAGTTGGTTTCGAGTTTAGAAGATGCTGACTCCATACTGAGACTACTGAGCAGAAGCACAATGGGTATGAAAATGCCAATCTATGTCTCTTATATTACCGGTCCCAGCACTACTAGTGCTATTCCAGGGACAACAACGCTCGGTGCACAAGGTCCTATCGAGGTGCATATCGTACTAGTCGACAATGGCCGCTGGCAAACGAGAGAATCCTCTGAGTTCAGAGAGGCACTATACTGCATCAAATGCGGTGCCTGTCTCAACGTTTGCCCGGTTTTTCAATCAGTCGCTGGACAAACATATGGGTACATCTATCAGGGTGGGATTGGCGCTGTCTTGACTGCCTTCCTACATGGCATGGATAAGGCAAAGGATCCAGCTAGCCTATGCATGGGATGCATGGCCTGCAAGGAAGTCTGCCCAGCTTGTATCGATATACCGCAAATGATAGCCCAGTTAAAGGCTAGGTTTGTGGCAGAAGAGGGCTTGTCATGGAGAGGCAAAATGGCATACCGAGGCATCCTGAAACACCCAGAGCGATTGGATAGCGCAATAAGAGCTGGTTCCTATCTGCAACGGCCTTTCACCGATAAAGACTCTATGACAAGACACCTTCCTTATCCATTGGATTCGCTGGCCAGGACTATCAGCCTTCCCGCGCTGTCAAATAGTCCATTACGTGACAGGTTGAAGGATTTATCATCGCCCAGGGCTGGAGTTAGTCCTAGGGCAGCTTTCTATGCCGGCTGTGTGGCTGATTATGCCTACCCCGACCTTGGTGAAGATGTGATGAAGGTTCTGCGGGAATGTGGTGCTGAGCCTTATTATCCGCAAGGACAAACGTGCTGTGGTGCTCCAGCGTGGTTTGCTGGCGATGCTGAAACAGCGCTAAGCTTAGCTAAAAGGAACATCGCTGCTTTGGAAGAAATGAATCCTGATTATATCGTTACGGTGTGTCCTGGCTGTGCAGTTATGCTACAACAGGAGTATCCACGCCTGACCACTACTGAGCCAGAGTGGAACCAGCGAGCGAAAGCGCTGTCAAGTAAAATTCGCGATTTCTCGCAACTGGTTCTTGAACTAACTCCTTCGGTAGAGAAGAGACCTCCATTAAATAAGAAGGTCACTTACCATGACCCTTGCTATTTGAAGAGGGGGCTTGGTGTATATAATGAACCAAGACAACTGCTTGAACGTGAAGGCTTTGAGGTGGTAGAGATGGCTGGGTCTGATGCCTGTTGTGGCTTTGGCGGTGATATTGTGCTTAGATACCCGGAATTATCTAACTCAGTATTGAAACGAAAGCTAGATAGTATAGAAGCTAGTGGTGCCGATATAGTGGTTACCAACTGTACCCCCTGCGTGCTCCAACTCAGGGGTGGCCTTGATAAGCGTAAAAGCAATATCAAAGTAATGCATAGCGCCGAGCTAATAGCACAGTATAGCAGTGCACATATTAGCGCCGTATGACAACCTCAGCTTTTGTTAGCTGTTTGTATCAAAGCTGGCAAAGGGAAAGGAACGGGATCTGGCTTTAGTTAGGAGTTCATGAGTCAGAATCCTATATGGCTCGTTTCGCATTTAAGGGAGGCACCTGATTAAGATGTATAAGGAGGTAAGTAATGGGTTATTTTGCTATCCCCACTGCTGTTTTCGGCTTCTTCTTTAGCTCTCTGTTGACCATGCTATTTTGGAACTTGGTTGCTCCGTGGGTAGGATTGGGGGGAATAGGCTATATCAATGCTATGGTTATTACAATAGCACTGTGGCTGGTGGTTGCGCCGATCGCTGCCGCTATCAGCAGAAGAACCAGGGCACAGTAGAAATACCATAGACTCACTAATACGGCTCTATTCATCTGCTCTGTGCTAGAGGCGATAGCCTCTCACTACTCAATAGCCACTGCATCGACTGGCATCATGTTAATGGTTGCATCGATGAGTTTATTTCACTTTGAACTGAGTGCGGTATCTCTGCGTTAAAGAGCAAGTTCCTTCTTAGGGTTTCCCTGGGGAGTCAATGCACAACGCTATGATTTTTTTTATT
This sequence comes from uncultured Dehalococcoidales bacterium, assembly GCA_964648675.1. Classification (GTDB taxonomy): domain Bacteria; phylum Chloroflexota; class Dehalococcoidia; order E44-bin15; family E44-bin15; genus DAOUVR01. The sequence goes on along the minus strand of CAZYLE010000004.1, from coordinate 2,263 downwards.
GAAACCGTTAGAATGATTTTCGTGACGGGGGAATCGATAATGGGCATGCCCCCGCTACGGTCCGCAAGAAGACACTAGGGTAGTGCCTGGAGGGAGATGGTGGAAGAGACTGAGGAGGAACAACCGAGATAGGATGCTTTGGAAACTCATGCTCTTATTCGTTGTTACGCCGCTGGTAGAGTTGGCAATCCTCGTTTATTTAGGAACCATAATAGGTGTTTGGTATACCGTACTTATCGTAGTGGTGACGGGCATTGTTGGAGCCATTCTGGCGAGGCATCAAGGGTTGGCTACTCTTTCCAGAATTCGCAGTAGCTTGGAGCAAGGAATCATGCCCTCCAACGAGCTCTTTGAAGGTGCCTTGATTCTTGCTGGTGGTCTATTTTTGCTCACGCCGGGTATAATCACAGACATTGTCGGTTTCGTGGTGCTACTTCCTCAGACAAGGCGTATTGTTGGAAGATGCCTTCGTAACTTAATAAAGCGCAAGATTCAGAGAAGGGAAATTGATTATTGGGGAGTGAGGTAGACCCATTAAGTAAGGATTAGGTTGAACGTGGCGTGCCACAACAGGATGATTTACAACATGGCGAACGTTTGGTTGCTAGCCGATACTTTGATTTGGATTGGCAAAGCACCACTGCTTCCGTCAAGGGAAATGTGAAGACCACGATAAGGAGTGATGACGATGAAACGATTTACTTGGCTGATTAATCTGGCACTAGCTTTGGTTGTGTTGTCTGTGATGCTATATTTTTTACACTACGCTGTTTTCCGGGATCCCCACCATATCTTCATCTTTATGCTGGGCGATATTGCTTTCATACCTATAGAAGTCCTTCTTGTTACCTTGGTGATACACCGAGTGCTTAGTCGAAGGGAGAAGCGAAGCAGGCTGGAGAAGTTGAATATGGTCATAGGGGCCTTTTTCAGCGAAGTTGGGACGGCACTCCTGGCGTATTTTTCGGACTACGACCCTAGGCTGGATGAAGTTAGAAAGGACCTTATTGTTACCGGCGATTGGTCTGAGCAAACGTTCTTGGATATCAGTAAACGCCTTGGGAGATACGACTACGAAGTGGATATCCAAAGGGTGGAATTGGGAGAACTGCGGGCGTTTCTCAAGAACAAGAGAGGTTTCTTGCTACGTCTGCTGGAAAACCCGACCTTGCTTGAACATGAATCGTTTTCCGAGCTTCTTCGAGGGGTTTTCCACTTGACAGAGGAGTTGGAAAAAAGGGAGGGTTTGACACAGTTGCCGCAGGCCGATTATAAACACCTCGCTACTGACCTAAGGAGGGCATACGTGTTATTGGTGCATGAGTGGCTGCAGTACATGAAACATCTTAGATACAACTACCCGTACCTCTTCTCTCTTGCTATGAGAACCAATCCTTTCGATCAACAGGCGTCGGTGCTAGTTAGCTAAATGGCTTGAATACGCTTGATATGTACTAAGAGGTTGGCTGGGTATAAACACTCTTATGCCTGTGCTTCACAAAACGTCTATGGTGGTAAGGGTGGACTCGGCATACCGCGGCAACAAGACCCATATTTATATTGAAGTCGTGTGTATGCCGTTTAGGGAGACGAAATATGTTTAGTATCAAGATTGACGACGATTTGGAACTTCGAGCGCTTGTGGAAGAAGACGCAGATGAGTTGTTCACTTTGATAGAACACAATAGGGAGTATTTACGAGAGTGGCTTACATGGGCAGATGACAACAAGTCTGTTGAAGATTCCAAAGAGTTCATAAGAAGCTCTCTCGGGCAATCGGCATCTGGCATCTGGTATAACGGCAATTTGGTCGGCGTTATTGGTTATGGCACAATTGACCAGCCAAATCGAAAGGCGAGCATAGGCTATTGGCTCGGGGCTTGCTTTCAAGGCCGTGGGCTAATGACTAGGGCATGTCGAGCTATGATAGAGCATTCATTTACAGGGCTTGGCATAAACCGTGTAGAGATACATTGTGCTGCCGAAAACAAAAGGAGTCGCGCAATTCCAGAAAGGTTGGGATTTGTACAGGAAGGAGTTATCCAGCAAGGACAATGGCTTTATGACCGCTTTGTCGACCTTGTGATATATGGAATGCTTGCAAGTGAATGGCAAGATTCTGGTGCACAATAAGAATAAAATAACGGATGCTTCATCAACACCCGTGATAGCGTGTCTAAAATTCGCTTTGGCAGCCCAAGTGCCTTGGACGTTTGGCGATTACGCATTGCGATAACCGATGCAAAACCGCACGGTTGGCCTC
>CAZYLE010000003.1:3023-28926 GCA_964648675.1 uncultured Dehalococcoidales bacterium | reverse complement strand
CGGGGGGGCGCATGGATGGCGGGGATGTGGGGGAGGTGGTAAGCCACGCCCGGGCGGCGAACGTTTTCGCTATGGTTGATGCGCTTATAGAGGGGAGAGCCCCAACGGCGGCTTCACTGTTGTATCGATTGTTTGAGGAGGGGGCAGCGGCGCCTTATCTCGTATACATGATTGCCAGGCAGCTTCGCATGCTGGTTTTGTCAAAAGAATTTAAGCAGAAGGGGTTATCTGCTTCCGAGATTAAGGCTGGGGTGCGTTTGGTGTCGGGTGAGACCTCAGATTATGTATTGACGAAGGCACTTGAACAGAGTAATCGTTATTCCATGAAACGACTGGAGCAGGTTTACCGGAGAATGCTGGAAACTGACCTCTCTATAAAGAAGGGGGTGTGGAAGGGCGATCTTGCCCTTGACCTCCTGGTTGCCGAGCTATGTGTTTAACGCTTGTTAAGGTTGGCTACGCTAAACCTTCCCTCCCTTAGCTCGGTGATTAGCTCCTGAAGGTTAGAAACTCGTCTTTCGAAGAGGGTAGCACAGCGACCGATATCTTTGACCTCATGGGCATCGCTTGCGGCGATGCCTGGTATGCTTAATCTCTCCGCTATCTCCCTTGAGAAGCCATTTTCAATCTCCGACCCTCTGCCATTTAATACCTCTATGGCATCAACCAGATCAAAGAGGGGGCTTTCGCAGGCTCGGGTGAGCGCAGGATAATATCGCTCCCCCTCAGGTCCCTCATCTAATATGTAGTGGCGGCGATATGGATGAGCGACGATGATGACCCCTCCAGCCTCATCCACCAAATTTCGAACAAATGCGGCGCGGTGCATGCCAAAGATATACTTCTTGAGTCCAAAGACCAGAAGGTGTGCCTCTTCGGTGGTTATTTCGATACCGGGGAAAATGAGGAAGTTATGCCTCTTGCACAGCTGAGCAATATCGTCATCATCCCAAAACCTGTCGTGCTCGGTGAGACAGATGGCATCGAGGCCTTTGTTTTTGGCATTAACGATGAGTTCATCAGGGGTCAGATAACTGTCCTCGGACTGAGGTGTGGTATGCGTATGAAGGTCAATGAGCATTTGATACACTTATCGATAACCAACAGAAAAGGTCAGATTCATAGCCTTTTCTGTCCAGCTACGCATATGTTATCATAGATTTGCGAGAGCGGGCAACTGTTGTTGACATAATGGCTAATTAAAGCCGGCGTCCTTATTTTTGTGGCATATGTATATCTTCTGGAATAAGGATCGTCAGGGAAGCAAGCCCCATATAAAGCATCTCAAAAAGGTAGGCTGTAGATGCCTTCTTTGGTTGGACTAGGATCTTAGGGAGTTCTTATGGAGGAAATAATTGTGGCTGTTGGGGCGGTGATCGAGGACGATGAGGGAAGAATCCTCTTGGTAAAACATGTGCCTGAGAGAGGGGGATTCTGGCAGGGGAAGTGGATATGTCCCGGGGGAAGATTGGACCCTGGGGAGAGTATCAGGGATGGGATTGAAAGGGAGGTTATGGAGGAAACCAATCTTAAGATAGGCCTAACCACCCCTCTCATTCCCTTTGAACGGATTGTAAAATCGGAGGGCCAAACAACGCTTCATGTCGTCTATATCGACTATTTAGCGAAATTGGTGGGTGGAGAACTTCGCCTTGGCAGCGATGTTGGCGAGGGTATCTGGGTTCCTAAAGGAGATATCTCCAAGATTTGGGGGGAGCTTCATGAGGATACCCAGAGGTTAATGGAGATAGCCGGGGTGGTTTAAAAAACACGTGTTATTCAGGCATTCTTATCGCAGGTTTCTTGACAGACCGTATTGGCAGTGCTAGACTTCGCCATGCAAACTGAATCTATGTCGTGTCGATTTGTCCTTGAAAAAAGTAGGTATTCTGTATCACCCAAAGATTACTGCGGCGAAAGCTCTTGCAGAGGAACTATCAAACTTGTTGCTGTCACTGGAAGCTTCTGTTTGGCTTTGTTCCGCTTGGGAAGAGGAGAGGGCAAGGGCTCATATGGAGGGGACAGATTTGCTGCTTAGTGTTGGCGGTGATGGCACCATATTAAGGGCAGTTCGCGCTGCCCTAGGGTGTTATGTTCCCATCGTCGGAGTAAATCTGGGGAGGCTTGGCTTTCTGACCGAGCTTAGGCGTACGGAGGCTCGTGAGAGGCTCCCCCTTTACCTGAAAGGTGAGGGTTGGATTGACGAAAGAGCTATGCTTGAGGTCGAGCTTAATGGCAATGGTCCCTTTCATGCTCTCAATGACCTCTTTATAGGGCGTGGCGCTATACCTCGAGTGGTGTATGTAGATACCTATATAGATGGAGCCCATTTGACCACATACAAGGCCGATGGTGTGATTATGTCCACCGCGACGGGTAGCACGGGCTATTCTCTTGCTGCTGGTGGCCCTGTTCTCTATCCTCAAGCCAAGGAAATTATTTTGAATGCTATTTCCCCCCACCCCACCTTTGCCAATGCCTTAGTCCTTCCATACACGGCTGTGGTGGAATTGAGGGTTAACACAAGCCATAAGGCGATGCTTAGTGTTGATGGCCAGGTCAACCTCGACCTGGAAGATGGGGACTCTGTTAAAGTGAGGCTCAGCCCTCACGTCGCTCGATTCCTGAGGGCTCAGCCACCCAACTATTTCTACAGCACTTTGATGAACAGATTGGTGCAGAAGTGAAGGTTGAAAAGGCACGTATAAGCGATATTCCCCAAATTCAGAAGATGGTGAACTACTTCGCTGCTAAAGGGGAGATGCTGCCTCGTGCCCTGAGTGAGCTCTATGAGAATGTCAGGGACTTCTTTGTCGTCCGCAGTGGTGAGGAGGTGGTTGGTTGTGCTGCGCTTCACGTGTTTTGGTCAGACCTAGCTGAGATCAGGGCCGTTGCTGTAGTTGAGGAGATGCAGGATAAGGGGGTAGGCGCCTTGATCATTGAGGCTTGCTTAGATGATGCGAGAAACCTTGGAATTAATGCTGTTTTCTGTCTGACCTATAAGCCCGATTTCTTTGAACGCTTTGGTTTTTGCCAAGTAGATAAGAAGGAATTACCACACAAGATTTGGGGGGAATGCCTGAAGTGCCCCAAGTTTCCCGATTGCGATGAGGTGGCTTTGGTTTACCCGTTGGAGAAGTAGAGTTAGATGGAAGAGAAGACCTTAAAGAGTGAACGGATATATGAAGGGCGATTGGTGAATCTTCGTCAAGATGCTGTGGTGCTGTCCAGCGGACGCAAGACGACGCGGGAAGTGGTAGAGCATCCCAACTGTGTTGCCATCGTTGCCATCGAATCAGAGGATAGTGTAGTTATGGTGCGCCAGTTTCGTAAGCCAGTAGAGGGCGTACTCCTGGAGATCCCTGCCGGTATGATTGAACCCGATGAGGAGCCGCAGGAGTGTGCCCTTAGAGAGCTTAAAGAGGAGACTGGATATATAGCCGGGAAGATGGAGAGGATCGGCGGGTTCTACAGTAGCCCGGGATACTCAACCGAGTTTCTGCATCTCTTCCTGGCTACCGATCTCCGAAGGGGATCGACTCGTCCCGACGAGGATGAGATTATTGAGGTGGTATCCGTCCCGTGGGAGCAGATACCAGGCCTTATCGTTGCAGGCGAGGTTTGTGATGCAAAGAGCATCGCCGGCCTCTTCACCGTTGCTTTCAGTCGTGAAAAGGTAAAGAAGTGAGAATATGCCTCTTATGTAATAGGGGCAATATGTACTGTGGTGGCCAGGGAGTTTACCTCTATTACTTGGCCCGAGAATTACACAGATTAGGGCATGAAGTTCATGCAATTGTTGGCCCCCCCTATCCGGATATCCCCGAGGGTGTCATCGAACACAGGGTGGATAACCTGAACCTCCTTGAGTATGGATTCCCCAAACAAGACCCGTTCAAAATCTTCACGCTCCTCAACCTGTATGAAATGGCGGTAACACCAATCGGCATGTTTCCCGAGATGTTTTCTTTCAGCATGAGGGCCTACGACAAGTTGCGCCAACTCCTCCGGAATCAACGCTTCGATATTATTCATGACAATCAAACCCTGGCATACGGCGTTCTAATGATGAAGGCCTTTGGTATCCCCATTGTAGCAACAGTGCATCACCCTTTGCCCATCGATAAAAAGACCGATTTAGCCTACATGGATAGGATTAGGGGCAGGATAACCAGGATACTATTCTATCCCTTCATGATGCAGCACATAGTGTCCAGGCGGATGGATCGGGTAATCACCGTCTCGCAGAACGCTGCTGAGGAGACTATTAATGCCTTCAGAGTTCCCCGGGAAAAGATAAGGGTGGTTTACAACGGTATTGATACTGAGGTGTTTCGTGGGTTTGGTAGCGATGGGAAAGAGCGTGGTCGTCTGATAGTTGTGGCCAATAGTCGAGATCGAAAAAAGGGTATCATTTATTTACTACGGGCAGTTCAAATACTGAAACAGGAAATGGATGTAAAGCTTACCATCGTTGACAAGGGCGCCCCAGAAAACACGTATACACCTACTTTGGTCAACAGATATGGACTTGATGGCAGCGTTTCTTTTACCGGCAGGCTGAGTTTAGAAGACCTGGTCAAACAATACGGGCGGGCTGAGGTTGCGGTGGTTCCTTCACTTTACGAGGGGTTCGGTCTACCCGCTGCAGAAGCGATGGCTTGTGGCCTTCCTGTTGTCGCTACCACTGCAGGGGCACTTCCCGAGGTTGTAGAAGATGGTGAGGGTGGCATTTTGGTTCCCCCACGGGACTCCCGTGCCCTGGCCTGTGCGATTAAACGCCTGCTTCAGGACGAACATCTGCGCAAGACTATGGGGGAGGAAGGAAGACGAAGGGTGGTGAGGCGATTTAGCTGGAGGGAGGCAGCGCAAAAGACGATTGAGGTATATCAGGAGGTGCTATAGGTGCTCACCGTCAACTTCAAAATGTTCAAGATAGAAGATGGCGATGTATTTCTAGACGCTGGTTGTGGAGAAGGAAGACATAGCTATGAAGCGTGCCGCCGCAACAATCATGGCATTATATGTGCCATGGACGTGGATTATATGAGCATAAAGAAGACGCGCTATGTGCTATGCTACATGGATTCCCGAGGGGAGGCAAATGGTAACTGGAATGTACTTTCTGGAGATGCGTTGAATCTCCCCTTCAAGGATGCCTCCTTCGATAAGATTATCTGCTCTGAAGTGCTGGAGCATGTCAAGAATGAAGAACAGGGGATCATGGAGTTCGTGCGGGTATTAAAGCCAGGTGGTGCGCTGGCGGTCACTGTACCTACCTATCTTACCGAGACGGTCTACTGGGCGCTGGATGATGATTACTACAACCATCCTGGTGGCCATGTCAGGATTTTCACCGCTAAAAAATTAATTGCTGCTCTTAGAAGAAACAATCTAGCGGTTTGTGCCATTCGCTATGAGCATGCCTTTCATTCGATCTATTGGCTACTTCGATGTATTTTCCGACTAAAGAATGAGGATGCTAGAATTCCAGCGGTATACCGCAAGTTCCTGGAGCTGCCGATAACGACCAGATCCAAGTTTGTTCCGTGGATGGAGCGCATCTTAAACTTCTTCTTTCCCAAGAGCATAGTTGTGTATACAAGGAAGATATAGGAGGCGGGCGAGTGAAGATATGCTTACTATGCTATCGAGGGAACATGTATTGTGGCGGCCAGGGCATTTATACGTATTACCTTACCCGCGAGCTTCAAAGGTTAGGGCACGAAGTAGATGTCATGGTGGGGCCGCCGTACCCCGATATCGCTGAAGGCATTAGGGTGCACCGGCTGGAGAGTCTGAACTTGTACGATTGCAGTATTGAGGGCAGAAGCTGGCTGCCACAGGAGAACCCTTATCGCATCTTCAGTCCTTTTAATCTCTTTGAGTTTCTGGCAACGAAGATGGGCATGTTCCCTGAGATGCTAACCTTTAGCTTCAGGGCTTATCAGAGGATGCGCCAGCTCCTCCCTGGACATCGTTTCGATGTCATCCATGATAATCAATGCTTGGCCTATGGACTTCTTCTCATGAAGGCCTTAAACATTCCGGTTGTGGATACTATCCATCACCCCTTACCGATTGACTTGAAGGCAGACATTATCCAAGCCCGGCACGTTTTCGAGGCGATTAGACAATGTCTGTTCTATCCTCCGGTGATGCAGGGTATTGTGGCCAGAAGGTTAGATAGGGTAATCGTGGACTCCTGGAGTTCGGCAGAGGAAGTGGGGAGGGTATTTAGAGTGCCTGAGAGCAAGATGAGGATGGTTTATGTGGGTGTTGACACAGATGCGTTTAGGGGCATCGATGGGCATGGAAAGAGGGCTAATAGCTTGATAGTGGTGGGTAGAACTGAAGACCGGAAGAAAGGCATTCTCTACTTGCTACAGGCATTGCGGCTGCTCAAGAATGACCATGTAGACATAAATTTAACCGTGGTGGACAACGTGATCCCTCATAACTTTGCCCCGAGATTGGTTGAAGAATATGGACTTGGAGATGTGGTCAAATTTACTGGCAGGGTAAGTACAGATGAGTTGGTGCGAGAGTATTCAAAGGCAGAGATCGCGGTCACAGCGTCTGTCTATGAAGGCTTCGGTCTGCCTGCTGCCGAAGCTATGGCCTGTGAAGTTCCGGTGATCGCCACTAATTCAGGGGCGCTCCCTGAGGTGGTGAAAGATGGAGAGACGGGAATTTTAGTGCCGCCGGCGGACCCCTTTGCGCTTGCTAAGGCGATCAGACTGCTGCAGGCGGATGAGAATTTGCGCCGCCGGATGGGTAAAGAGGGAAGGAGAAGGGTGGAGAAGTGCTTTTCTTGGGAACTGGCGGCAAAGCAGACTCTCAGCGTTTATGAAGAGGTTCAATCGGGCTCTAATCACACTTAGGTGTGCCCTTGATGATAATTACATCGCTTAGCGATGGGAATCTGCGGGCGATCATATCAAGAAAAGACAGGATGGTTGTGGCAATCCTTTTAGGTGGTATAGATATAATCTTGCCCCAATAAGGAGTGGTCCACAATAACGAGATTGGCAGGATTTTCTTAACCTCGAAGTAACGCTCTACCAGGCCTATAATTATCGGATAATCAAACTTGTAAGTATGATCTGGAGGGATCTCCCAGGGGGTCCTCGGTTGATCTCCTTTGATAAACCTCTTAATTATCGAATGCAAGGCTCTTCCAAGGTGGCAGCTAAGGCTTTCGAAATTGGCAATGGCGATTACTGCCTCTCCCTCTGGCTTAAGAGCTTGAGACATTTCTTCAATGCTCCTCTGGGGATCGGGAAAGTGGTCTAGAGCGCCCTTGCATACAACCTTATCTAGGGAATGCTTTTTAAAGGGTAAAGCCTCACCGATGCCGCGCACCAAGGCAACCGCGCTATCGCATTTCGTTAAATAGTCTTTTGCCTCCTTAAGCATTGTACTCGATGGATCAAGACCCGTAACCTTCCCTCCGAATTCAGCGAGCTTCATTGCATCGACAGCTTTACCGCAACCGACATCCAAAATCCATTCCCCTCTCTGTGGGGCAACCATCGCCTGTGTTCCTAGGTTCATCCTGTCAAAGAGAAAATCAGTATCCAGGTAGTGTACCCCTGTGACTACCTCCTCATCGTTCCAATCGAGGTCAACCTTAAGTTGCCGTTTTTCAGAGTTCATGAAGATCCCTTTTGATATCTGGCCATCCCCTCCTCATACAAGTCCCCACCATGGGCATCGTTGATAACGATAGTGAGGAAATGTTTCACTTCAAGGCGCATGATTGCCTCTGGTCCCAAATCCTCGTAGGCTATCACCTCGGCCTTCTTTATTGATTTGGCGATCAGTGCCCCAGTCCCTCCGATGGCGGCGAAGTAAATGGCTTTATGTTTCTTGATTGCATCCTTCACCTCCTTGGAGCGTGGGCCTTTTCCGATCATCCCCTTTAGCCCTGCGTCAAGCAGGCGAGGTGTGTAGGTGTCCATGCGCTCACTGGTCGTGGGTCCGGCAGAGCCGATTACTTGCCCAGGCCTGGTAGGGGAGGGACCCATGTAGTAAATGATCTGATTTCGAATATCGAAGGGTAGTTCCTCGCCATTTTCTATGGCCTCGATAAGCCTATAGTGGGCAGCATCACGGGCAACATAAATGACTCCAGTGATGGTGACTAGGTCTCCCGACCTAAGTCTTTCTATTGTATGGTGGTCTAAGGGCGGCGTAATATCCATATATCTCTGATTGAAAGACTAACCACAGTAGAATACCCACCCGATAGGCGGCGAAGTAATGTTAGGCGTATTCTATTATATGCGCATTCTACCTTAGAGTACCGGCATAATGTGCAGTTAGCTGTCGCTCCCTAACCTCAGGGTCGGTATAATCAGGGAGGAGCATGGGGGCTATCCGATCAGTGACTATTCCTGCATCATCGAGTTCTTTTAGATAGGCCTTAACATGCTCCAGAGTCAGCCTTCCATCCTTGGCTTTCTCCTTGGCAAAGATTGCGGCATTTGTGCCTGCGATTCTGCCAAACAGGTGCACTCCGAGCAAGGAGTTGCCCATCAGACGGTTCTCTCCATGAACTCCTCCGGTCACCTCTCCGGCAGCAAAAAGACCGGGGACACTGGTCTCGGCTTCAGAATTGAATACTAGGCCTCCATTTTGGTAATGGAGGGTAGGATATACCAGCATAGGTTCTTTGGAGATATCAAATCCGTGCCTTTTGAACTGCTTGAACTTTCCCGGGAATTCCTTTTCCACTGTCCCTTTGCCGTAAAGGTCCTCGATCATGGGAGAATCCAACCACAATCCTAGCTTTCCAGTTGGTGAGGGCACACCTTTACCTCTATCTAAACACTCTCGGATATAGGCGGCTGATTCCACATCGCGAGGCTCTCGCTCAAAAACAAACTGCTCCCCATCAATATTTACTACATTAGCCCCCGCCGATCTAAACTTCTCGGTAACTAAGACGCCTTCTATCTGCTCAGGGAAAACAACACCTGTAGGGTGATATTGAACTGCATGGAGATCGCGAAGTTTTATCCCTACCCGATAGCCTAATACTATGCCATCGGCAGTGGCTCCGTAATGGTTGGTGGTCATGAACCCCTGAATATGGAGTCTACCTTGCCCACCAGTGGATAGAACTACTGCTTTTGCCTTTATAGTATAGTATTCCTCGGTCTCCATATCGTATATTATGGCGCCGGCACACTGTCCGTGCTCATTAAGGATTAACTCCACGGCGGGTGAGAATTCGAGGACGGTAATGTTTTCCCGATTTCTTGCCGCATCACGGATAGTGCGCATGATCTCTGTACCGGTTAGATCGCCGGCGAAGTGCAGGCGTTTTCTGCAATACCCCGCCCCTGGTAGGCTTTCCAGTCTTCCTTCGGGGGACTTAGAAAATAAAACCCCCATACTCTCCAGCCACTGGAGAAGCTCGGGCGCTTTAGTAACCAAAGTAGATACTATATCTGGGTCATTCTTGAAACGACCACCTCCCATCGTATCTAAATAATGAATGGCGGGCGAATCTTTCTCTAACTTGGTAGCTGCTTGAACGCCACCTTCAGCCATTATTGTATTGGAATCGCCGTGGCGCAGCTTGTTGGCTATGATGACCTTTGCCCCTTGTTCCTCGGCCATTAGGGCGGCGGCAGTACCCGCACCTCCCCCTCCGATTATCAGCACGTCGGTTTCGTAATCGACCTGAGAGAGGTCGATTGCATCGGGGTCAACCCTGCTTTTCGCTTCTAAGAGGTCTACGATTTCGTCTGGCAATTTGTAGCCTTTGCTTGGTCCTATCTTGAGTTCCCTTTTACCTTCGTCTTTATAGTCTGGGTGGTATTTACGTAATATATCATCGCGCTCTTCCAAGGACATAGGTGCGATGTCCTTACCCGCCCTCTTTGTGGCTAATCGCTCAGGTCTTGTCCTTTCTACAACTTCGATTAGCCTTTTTAGCTCTTCGGTGTATGGCATATATCCCCCTTCAGCTTAATCTTCAACCTCGATAAGAAACCTTTTGTCCCCTGGCCTCCAGTATTCATCTGACATTTCTGATTCTATTTCCCTCTGTGTATAGGCCTTAATGAAGTCTTCTTCTTTCATTCCCTTCATTTCCGCTAGTATGCTATCAAATTTGCCTTCTTTAACCGCTCTAACCGCAGCTTCTAGGTGCTCCGCTCTAGGGAGCATTTTACCGGCGTAGATTCTCCTGGCCAGCTGAGCAACATGATACTGGGGTATTTCAGCCATGCAGCGGCTGACACATAACCCACACTGGATGCACTCAAAGGAAAGAGTGGCGGCCTTGGCGATATTCCCCTGTTTCAGGTTAGAGATGACATCCATAACTGGAATATCCATGGGGCAGGCCTTAGTGCAGGCATTGCAGGCAACGCAGCGGAAGATCTCGGGATAAAGTTTGAATATCTCCTCGGGGGACGGCTTTAGCTCCTCCCACTTGTAGGTGGCTCGGTTGGCGGGGTAAAAGGGTATTTGTGTTAAATACATGTTGGGCTCCACCGCAGTTTGGCAGGCTAATCCAACTCGAATGTGGTAATCCCCCGGCTTACGATAGACTGTAGAACACGCTCCACACTTCCCATCGCGGCAACCACAACCGCGAATGAACTTATAGCCGGCATATTCCATCGCCTTCATGATGGAAAGTTGGTCAGGAACCATATGTTTACGCCCCATTATATAAATGGGGATAAGATTCTCTTTGATCTCTGCTGCTATCTCCTCAGTCTTTGTCTTGGTTTTGGCCTCTGTGCTACTCATCCAGGTCCTCCTTGCAATTCTATAATAAGCTATGCGAGGCTAACAGCGCAACCGGGCTTACAAGGTGCTTCTGAAACCACCCCTTTAATTCCCCGTCGCTTACGCCGAAGGCTAGCCCTATAAGCTCGCTGAAGTAAAATATAGGCAGTGCCTTCTCGCCTTCAGATTTCTGCCTCGTGTCGAGGTTCGTCATGCATAATGGGCAGGCAGCTACCATGGCCTCTGCTCCTACCCCGCGTGCCGCATCAGCTATTCCCGTAACCAGCCGGGTCACGATATCCCTCTTGCTCAGTGACAGGCTGCCTCCACAGCAATCGACCTTGGCCGACCAGTCAAGGACCTCCGCGCCCAGGGCGTCCATCAGTATATCCATGGATTGTGGGTTTTCTAGGTCGTCGAATTGGACAACCTTGGGAGGGCGAACAATGAAACACCCATAGTAACAAACCAGCTTAAGTCCAGCGAGGGGTTTTTTAACCCTGTTGCGGATGGCTTCTATGTCTATATCGCTGTAGATAATGTCAAGCAGATGCCTTACATCGTGCTTCGCCTGATAGGGCATCCCGATCAGTTCAGGCAATTCCTCCTTTAGACTGGCATTCTGCTTTACCTCATGCCTGGTGCCTTTTAGCCTTTGAAAACAGGCGGGGCACCCAAGTGCTATGTCCATATCCATTTTTTCCGCAAGTGCTAGGTTTCTTGCCGCAAGTGCATGGCCAAGCTTGTAATTAGTGCAATGCCCTGACGAGGCACCACAACAGCTCCAATCGGGAATCTCCTCAAGCTCCAGCCCCAGCATCTGGCAAACCGCCTTTGCCGACTGATCGTATTCCTTTGCCGTTCCTTCTGCCATGGAACAGCCTGGATAATACGCAAACTTCAAGGCGACACCTCTTTGGTTTTCTCAAATATGGCTTTCATTTCTTTTGCCCCCTTGATTCGAGGAGGGAGTAAGCCAAACTTTCTTTTTAAAAGCATCTTTATTCCTAAATTAAGGTCGCTAAAGATGTCTCTGCTCCTAAGTTTGAGCAGGAGCATCATCGAAAGCTCATGCTGTCTTCCAAACGTTCTGATGCTTTCCAGGAAGGTTTCATGAAATATTGGGATAATGGTCTCTTTACCTTTTACCTTCTCCTGAAGCGCCATCTCTCGTAAGGTGTCCATCACTCGCAAGATGTCCACCTCTTGGGGGCAGCGAGCAACACAGGTCTCACAGGTGGCGCATAGCCATATGCTGGAGCTTGACAGCACCTGCTCCTTTAGTCCGAGTTGCACCATCCTCATTATCTGGTGAGGTGGGTAATCCATATCAACGGCAACAGGACAGCTCAGAGTACAGGTGAGGCATTGATAGCAGCGCTCAAGCCCAGCCTCACTTACCTGTTGAACCCTCTCTGAAAAGGTGGGATCGCCTATTTCTTGGAATTGCTCGGATGTAAGCTGCATCATAATTTCTCCGGGACGTTCAGGAGTTCGCGCTCTTGATATGTGCTTGCAGGCAGTTCATCCTCCAAGCTTCGACCTGGGATATAATCAAAGATCTTCTGTGTATTTAGCCCAACCAAGCGGAAGATATTGGCTATAGGTATCTCATTAGGACAACCCTCATAACACATTCCACATCCGACACAGGAGGTCGACATGTGGGACATCCTGGTAAGATGGAATAGCAATGTATGGGTGGGCATCCTTATTGTTCCTTTCTTTTCCGCCCACCCTAGGTACTTCTCCGATTCCATCTCAAAGGTGGGAGAATCAAAGAAGCATTCCTTGCAGAAGCAAAGAGGACAGACATCCCGGCAATTATGGCAATTGATGCAGGGAGCTAGCGTCCTCATGAGATTTTCTATCCCAGATATATCTTTTTGGGTCTGCTCCAGAATCTCGCTCCTCTTTTTAATTCTTTGCTCAGTAAGTTTGGCAATGGCCTTCTCTCGCTTGGTAACCTCTGCTTCTGGGCTATCCTTAAGCTCCAGGGCTTCTAGGATTGCCTCTCCCTCTGTACTGGATGCTTGGATAAGGATGCTTTTGTCAAAATCAATTCCTATCAGGCCAATTGTTATGTCAGCACACATGGGGGCAGGGTATTCGCACATCTGGCAAACTTGCCTGAGGGACGGGTCTTCCTTTCCCTCCTTTACCGCCTTTATGAAAGCATCTTTGGGAGAGGAACCGTCTTGGGCAAGGTTCTTATATTCCTTCATAGAATAGGTGCCGAAGCAATCTATCCCTATCAGAACTATGTTCTCCAACGACGCCTGCTTCAGTTTCACCAACTCGATAAGAGCCCTAAGTTCGCATGATCTGAGTACCACCCCCACTTTCTTTGGACTGGGTGTTACCTTGGTCATCTGGGAGACTATCCTCGCCGAGTTTACCGGCATAACTGGAGCCAGAGGGTTAGGAGACTCAAGGCTCTCGACATTGGTCACCAGAGTTTGTACAACATTGATTCCAGAAGGAAGTTCCTGGGGAATAAGGAGGGCATCAACAAGCCCTTTTTCCAATAACTGACGCCAAAGGTTGTTAAGGGTCTCGATCAGATTTCCGTTTTGAACCTCTATTATTACCGATCTCGTCATTGTATCTTCCTAAGTAGACCAGTATTTACTTATGGGGTTAGGCCCCTTTTTCTTCAATTCATCGACCATTTTGGCCACCGTATTGGCGAACTTCTGCCCTTCAGCGGCGCTAATCCAGCAGAGCCAAACACGGTCATCCTCGAGCCCCAGGGTGTTGAGGATGCTTTTGAGGACGGCGGTCTTTCTTCTGCACTTATAGTTGCCCGATACGTAGTGGCAATCGGCGGGGTGACATGCACCGATCATAACTCCGTCGGCTCCACCGAGTAGAGCCCAAAGCACGTAAACGGGGTCCACCATACCACTGCACATGGTTTGAATCGGGCGGATGTTGGTGGGGTATTGTGTTCTGGTAGTGCCAGCCAGATCGGCAGCGGTGTATGTGCACCAGTGACAGAGCAAACCTACGATATTGGGTTCAAACTCCTCTTCCTGCTGTTGCTGTTCTTGCTGTTCCTGCAAGGCGAACCTCCTTTTAGATCACAGCATCCATCACCGATAAGACCTGTTTATCGGTGAATCCCCTGAGCTTTGCCGCACCGCTAGGGCAGATAGCGACGCAGGCGC
The DNA here is from genome assembly GCA_964648675.1 of uncultured Dehalococcoidales bacterium. Lineage (GTDB taxonomy): Bacteria > Chloroflexota > Dehalococcoidia > E44-bin15 > E44-bin15 > DAOUVR01. The sequence continues at coordinate 15,004 of CAZYLE010000003.1, read as the reverse complement.
CGCAGCCCTGGCAAAGCGCCTCAATTACTACAACCACCCCTTTCTCCGCATCTTTAAACCGCGCATTATAGGGACAAGCTGAGACGCAAAGCTCGCAGCCGCTGCAACGTCTCTCATTGACCTCAGAGACGATCCTCCCCGACTCCAGTTGCTCTCGGGAAAGTATACATGCTGCCCGTTGCGCCGCCGCCTGGGCCTGGGCTATACTCTCGGTGATACCCCTAGGCGAGTGGGCAAGGCCGCATAAAAAGATACCATTAGTCACGAAATCCACCGGTCGGAATTTTACCTCTGCCTCTTTGAAGAATCCATCTTCAGTCAATTCCAGCCCCATCATTTGAGCGAGAACATTATTATCATTGGGCACAATTCCGGTGCTCAGCACTAATAAATCAGGCTCTATTTTCAAGAGGCCGCCCGTTGTGGGCTCCATAGTCTGAACAACAGGCTTTTCCGCCTCGATCGCCACTTCTGGCTTATGAGTCAAATCATAGTTAATGAAAAGGACGCCCTTTTCTCTGGCCTGAGAGTAATACTCTTCTTTAAAACCGTAGCTCATAACATCCCGATGAAGTACAATAATATCAATCTTGGGGTTTCTCTCTTTTAGATTCAGGGCATTCTTGAGTGCCTGAGAACAGCAGACTCGGCTGCAATAGGGCCTCTCCTCGTCCCTGGAACCGACGCATTGCATCATCACCACAGAGCCGAGCTTCGTGGCATCAAGTTTGCCAGAGACCAGTTGCTGTTCCAGTTCCGCCTGTGTTACGACCCTTTCGCTTTCGTTGTAGCAATATTCATTGGGCTCATATGCTTCGCCGCCGGTGGCAATGATGATTGCACCTATCTTTATAGGTTCGTGTGTTGAGTCCTTGTTTTTGAGGACTGCCTCGAAGTTCCCGGCATAGCCTGAGACCTCGATGACCTCAGTTTCTGTTCGAATGTGAATAAGCGGGTTTTCCTCCGCTCTTTTAATCAGATCTTGGCGCAGGGCCTGAGGATCGCCGCCCTCTAAAATAGAGAAAATATGCTTGAGATTACCACCAAGCTCGGTTGTTTTCTCCACAAGATGGGCTTCGAAACCCTGCTCCGCCAGTGCCAGGGCAGCGGTCAGTCCCGAGAGGCCACCGCCAATAACCAAGGCTTGGTGTTCGACATTCTGAGAGACGAGTTGCAATGGTTCTTGTGTTCTAACCCTTTCTAAGGCGATTGTAACCAGAATTTTGGCCTTTTCCATTGCCTGTTTTTCCCCGTCGGGATTAATCGAGGAAAGCTGCTCCCGAAAATCCACCAGCTCTAGAAGAGAGGGGTTTAGCCCTACATCTCTCATAGCATCAATGAAAAGCTTTTTATAGGCGATGTCGGAACAGGCGGCAAAGACTACGCGATTGACTTTGTGCTCCTTCACTTTCCCCTTCACTTGCTCCAAGGTATCTTTTTGGCAAAGGTAGGGAATTTGTTCAGCATAAACCACACCAGGAAGACCTTTAGCGAAATCAAGCATCTCCTCCATATGTATTACAGATGAGATCTCCTCTCCGCAACTGCAGAGGAAGATGGCAGCCCTAGCGCTTGTTGTCTCGCTGATGTCCAGCTCTTCAGGATAGTCTTTTGTGGTTATCAATTGACCACGCTGGGGGGAAAGCAGTTTGGAGATCTGACACGCTGCAGCGCTAGCTTCCACCAGGGTATCAGCGATGTCTTTGGGAGCAGAGGCAGAGCCGCATACGAATACACCCTCTTTGGAGGTTTCTACAGGGGAAAGCTCCTGTGTTTTGCAGAATCCCCATTTATTAAGTTCTATACCCAAGACTTTACCTAACTCAAGGAAACGAGGCGATGGGGTTTGACCAACAGAGAGCACTACGAGGTCGAACTCTCGCCGTTCTAACCTACCATCCTCAGCTACGGCGGTGAAAAAGAGATTATTGGTCGTGGGGACTTGCTTCACGGTAGGGACGCGGCAGCGGGTGAACTTGACTCCAAGCTCCTCTTTTGCCTGCTCATAATAGCGGTAATAGCCTTTGCCAAAGGCTCTCAGATCCATATAGAATATCTCAGTATCAAGCTCAGGGTTTTTCTCTTTAGCCAGTACCGCTTCTTTGATGGCATACATGCAGCAGGCGGAGGAGCAGTAGTCTCTCTCCTTAGTTCTAGAGCCGACGCATTGTAGGAATGCTATAGATCTGGGAGGCTGATTGTCGGATGGTCGGAGGATTTCTCCCGCTGTTGGGCCGCTGGCGCTAAGCATTCGCTCCAACTGGATGCTGGTTATCACATTGGGATGGCGTTTATAGCCATATTGGGTCCAGGGTGAAGGGTTGAATTCCTCAAAGCCAGCACTTAGCACGATGGCACCCACATCGAGCTTCTTTGTCTCCTCATCCTGTGACAAATCTATGGCATCAGTGGGGCATTTCTCTACACAGGCACCGCATTTAGTGCACGCATTCCAGTCGATGGCATAACCGCTGGATATGGCTAGTGGGTTACGAAGGTAGATGGCCTTACGGTTTTCTAGCCCTTCGTTAAACTCGCTGGGTATCTCCACAGGACAGACCTGGGCGCAGAGGTCACAGCTTACGCAAAGCTCCTCCCTCACCCCTCGGGGCTTGATACTCAAAGTAGCCTGGAAATCGCCTGCCTCACCATCTATCCGGTCCACAGTGGATAGCGGTAAGAGCTCGATATTGGGGTGATACAGTCCACGGCGGAGGCAGAACTGGGAGGATTCATCCCTGGAGAAGATGGGCAGTATCTTGCACATCCCACAGTGATTATCGGGAAACCATCTATCCAGTTGGGCGAGTGTGCCCCCTATAAACGGGCTTTGATCGGCGAGATATACCTTGAATCCCGATTCGGCTAGATCTAAGGAGCATTTCATGCCGCCGATTCCAGCACCGATAACGAGCACTGCTCCTATCATTTACACGTATACTCCTGTAGCTATGTCTATCATGTCCATAAACTGCCTAGCATTCCAGTTCTTGTGTCGCATTGCCCCTGAGGGGCAGGATGCAATGCAGGCGCCACAGCTTTCACAGACCGCCTCGTTGACCTTAGCCACCCTCTTTATTGGATCGATCTCGATGGCATTGTAGGCGCAAAGAGAGGCGCAGATCCCACACCCGCTGCAAACCTCCTCATCAGGCCAGGCCACTGTGGGCTCATGTAAAAGCTCCTTCCTGGAGAACAGGGAGAGCACCTTGCTGACTGCACCGCCGGTTGATGCAATTGTATCTGGAATATCCTTGGGCCATTGCACAGTCCCAGCCAGGTAAATGCCGGTTGTTAGCGTTTCCACCGGCCTGAGCTTGGGATGGGCCTCGGTCAAGAAGCCTATGGCATCGACAGTAACATTCAGCTTCCTTGCCAGCGCGATAGCATCCTCTCTGGGCGTTATAGCTGTAGCCATTATTACAAGGTCAGCGGAGATTTCAATGCTTTTGCCGGTGAGGGTATCGGATCCCCAAACTTTGATCTTGTCTCCATCTCTAAAGACCTTAGATACCCTCCCTCTCAGGTACAATACCCGTTCCTCCTCCATTGCATGGTTGACGAACTCTTCATATCCCTTTGAATCAGACCTGATATCCATATAGAAGACATATGCCTGTCCGTCGGAGACAGCCCTGCTATAAAGCACAGCTTGCTTGGCGATGTACATGCAGCAGACCCTGGAGCAATAGATAAAGCCGTGCTCTGGGTCACGGGAGCCGCAACAGGAGATAAATACTATCTGCTTGGGGACCTTGCCATCCGATGGCCTCCGTATCTCGCCTCCAGTGGGACCCGACGGGGAGAGTATTCTCTCGAACTGGAGCCCATCGATGACATCGGGGTCCGATTCGTATTCTGGGATATTCTTTTTGTCCCAGAGTTCATATCCCGTAGCGACAAGCATGGCCCCTACTGTTTCCTCCACAGTGGTTTCTTGTTGGAGGAAGTCGATGGCTTTGGTGGGACAAATCTCTTCGCAAACGTGGCACTCATCACCATTGAAATGAAGGCAGTTCGCCGGGTCGATAAGCACCTTCTGGGACATCGTTTCTGGGGGTGTGATGTAGATAGCTTTCCTCTCGGTGAGGCCGCGGTCAAACTCGGAGGGGCAGGTAACAGGGCATTTTTCTAAACAGAGCCCGCAATTAGTGCACTTTTCCTCATCTACATAGGAAGGCTTTATCTTAATCTTTACTGCGAAGTTGCCTACATAGCCAGAGACCTCATCCACCTCCGCTCTGGTATAGACCTTTATTTTGGGATGTGAGAGCATTTCAGCTATCATGGGGGCCATAAGGCACGGCACGCGATCAAGGGTGGGGAAAGTACCTGCTAGCTGTGCGGCGTGTCCACCTACGTAGGGTAGTTTTTCCACCACTACTACCTCATAGCCAGCCCTGGCGATTTCAAGTGCTGCTGTTATACCAGCGATACCCCCCCCGATTACTAGCGTTCTCTTATGAAGGGGAACAACCATGGGGGTCAGCTCTATATTTCGCTTCAGCTTCTCAATTGCCATCTTGACAATGGATATGGCCTTTTTAGTGGCTAGCTCCTTCTCATTTTCATGAGGCCAACTGACATCCTCCCTGATATTGGCTATCTCAAGGAGATAGGGATTTAGCCCCTCTTTGGCCGCCACACTACGGAAGGTCTTCTCGTGCATTAAAGGGGAGCAATTGGACATTACAATGCCGTCTAGGTTTTGTTCTCTTATGGTCTTCCTCACCAGGTCCTGCCCCGGGTCGGAGCACATGTAAATGTAGTTCTGCGCAAACACGACGCCGGGATAGTCCTTTATCGCCTCCACAACCCGCTCTACATCTACAGTGCCGGCGATGTTCAAGCCGCAGTGACAGACAAAAACACCGATCCTTTTCTCCATTAGCTTGTTACTGCCTCTTCCAATATGACTTCATCTTGAGCGAACAGGGCCAGTACCTTGCTTGCTGCCCCTCCCCCTTGAGCCACCGAATCCTGGATATCTTTAGGACCCTGGCAGCAGCCGGCGAGGAAAATGCCGGGGACTGTGCTCTCCAATGGGCGAAGCTTGGGATGGAGCTCAACCATAAATCCATGTTCGTCAGTGGCGATACCCAGTTTATCGGCAAGCTCTTTGGCTCCCTCACTGGGCAACATCGCCATCCCCAGGACGACAAGGTCAACAGCCATCTCTATTCTCTTCCCGCTCAATGTGTCTGATCCCCAGATCTTGATCTTATCGCCATCTCGGAATATTTTGGATACTTTGCCCCTTAGATAAAGGACGTTATCCTCCTCCACTGCTCTTTGAACGAACTCTTCGTATCCCTTACCGGTGGTTCGAATATCTATGTAGAAGATGAATGCTTGACCATCGTGAACTGCGTGCTTGTAGAGGAGTGCCATCTTCACCAAATACATACAGCAAACCCTGGAGCAATAGGGAACGCCATGTTCCGGGTCACGGGAGCCGCAGCAGGAGATGAATGCCACCGTCTTGGGCTCTCTGCCATCGGATGGCCTTATAACTTTGCCTGCAGTAGGGCCTGCCGGGCAAAGGATACGTTCGAACTCAATTCCCTCGAGGATATCGGGGTCCAGGGCGTATTCTTTAATCGCGCTCTTGGGCATGAGGTCAAAACCTGAGGCTACGACGATTGCTCCGACTTCTATTTCCAAAAAGCTGTCTTGCTGGTCGAAGTCGATGGCCTTGTTGGGACATGTGTCCACACACACCCCGCACTTACCCTTGGTGAAATGAAGGCAGTGATCCTTATCTATAATGGGCCTCATGGGGACGGCTTGGGCATGAGGAACCCAGATTGCTCTGCGATGTGCCTGCCTCTTTGGCATGTCCAGATATCGTTCGTATTCGGACAGGACCCTGGGTGGGCACTTCTCGGTGCACATCAGGCAGCCGTTACACTTGTCCCAATCGACATATGCCGCCTTTCTTCGAATTCTGACCTTGAACTTCCCGATGCTTCCGGTGACTTCCTCAATCTCGCTATAGGCATAGATGGTTATGTTATCATGCTGACCAGTGTCTGTCATCAGCGGGGTCTCGATGCACTGGGGGCAGTCCAGTGTGGGGAATGTCTCCGAGTACTGGATCATGTGTCCTCCGATGCTGTGCGTTCTTTCCACCAGAATAACCTGATAGCCACCATCGGCGATGTCCAAGGATGCTCGTATTCCCGCGATGCCGCCGCCGATAACGAGCACTTTCTTGGTGACCGGCACCTTGGTGAGCACAGGGGGCAGGCTTGCCTTCAGACCCTCCAAGGCGCTCTCGATGGCATCAATAGCTCTCTCTGTATTCTCCTTAATGCCATTCTGGCTCCTTATGTCGATTACTTGCATCTGGTGAGCTTCAAGGCCAGCGGCGGTTACAGCCTGGCGAAAGACCTCCTTGTGAAGAACCGGTGAGCAACTGGTGATCAATATTCCGTCTAGCTTTTCGTTCTTAATGGCATCCTTGACTTGCCCCAGCCCAGACGCGATGCATAAATCTTCGTAAGCTGCGGCATGGACTACGCCTGGCTTCTGACTGACAGCCTCCACAACTGTCTCGGTGTCTATATATGCCATAAGTTTGCAATGGCAGACGAAAACACCAATCCGTTCCATGCTAATGCCTCAATAGCTCCTTACTTTCCAGTAGTGGTCGTGGGTCTACGTAGTTCAGCTCAAAGCGGCAAACCTCAGGATTAAGTCCCAGTGCCAGAGCGAGAAGCTGAGTGAAGTAGAGCACAGGAATCCCATTGAAGCCACTACGCTTTTGAATAAATTCCTCTTGTGTATGATCGAGATTGAAATCGCAAAGCGGGCAGCTCAGGACTACTGCATCGGCCTTCCTACGCATTGCCGAGCTCAGAATATCCCAGACACGCTGCGAAACGAAATCTGGGTTGCTTATGATTTGATAAGAGCCGCAGCACTCAGTGGCATAGGGAAAGTCTACAACGTCAGCGCCCAGAGCTTTGAGCAAATCTCCCATTATGGTGGGTCTCTCTACATCATCTATAGCTATTTCTTGTGGTCGGAGCAAGGTGCATCCGTAATACGGTGCCACTTTCAGTCCACTCAGGGGGACCTGTACCTTCTCAGCGATGGTTTCCCACCCTATATCATCCCTCAATACCTCCAGAAGGTGAACTACCTCAACATCACCTTCATAGTCTATCTCTTCCTCCATGAAGGTATTAATGGTGTGCATCTTAGCTGGGTTATTTTTAACCAGCAGGTCAGCTCTCTTCAATGTATTGTAACAAAATGAGCATATGGTCACTACTTTGTCACTTCCCGTTTCTTTTACTCGAATAAGGTTGCGCACCGGGGCTAACTGATGTAGTTCTTCATCGCCAGCAAATGAATACACCGTACCGCAGCAATTCCATCTTGGTAGCTCCACCATCTCTATCCCCAGTACTGCCATAGAGGCGATTGCAGAATCCTCGGCGTTTTTAGCTTTCGTCTTCAGGGTGCATCCTGGATAATAGCTCAGATTCATCTTTTTTCTCCTCAGGCAGTAAGTTTTCTAAAGCCTCCGACCATGGCAACCTGGGGAAGTTGGGCGAGGGTCTCCTTGGGGATCTGTGGTATCTGTACGTGATCGATATTCTTCCGGGAAGTGATAAGCCTCAGGGCCTCCATCACCCTTGCCAGATCGACGCCCTTGGGACAACGGACTGAACAAGTGATGCAAGAGGCACATATCCAGATGGTATTTGCTTTGGCGATGTCATCTTCCAATCCTAACTGCGCCAATCGGATAATCTGGTTTGGAAGCAGGTCCATAGCAAAGCACATGGGGCATCCTGCCGAGCACTTGCCGCATTGATAACAAGAGAGGAGCGTTTGCTCGCTGATAGCCTCAACCTTCTTGACGAAATCGCTGTACAGTGTCTCAGTTGAAATCTCTGTTCTCATCTAAAGCACTTCCTCCTTGAACCGAGCGCTGTGGCATTGCAGATTAACGGCGACCGGAAGGGCACTGATATGGCAAGGAAAGACCTCGACGTGTACCGCCAGGGCGGTGGTACTTCCGCCAAAGCCCGCAGGACCGATACCCAAGCTATTTACCCTTTCCAGTATCTCCCTCTCCAACTCTGCCACCTCAGGGTCTGGACTGGGCTCACCTACCTTGCGCAGAAGTGCTTTCTTTGCCATTATCATTGTTCTTCCTGGTGTTCCTCCAATGCCCACGCCGACAATGACTGGAGGGCAGGGGTTGCTTCCTACATCTTTTACAGTCCTAACCACGAAGTCGATGACGCCCTGGCGCCCCTCATTGGGATGGAGCACGGTAAGGCGGCTCGTGTTCTCACTGCCCCCTCCCTTGGGCATAACAATTATGTGGAGATTATCGCCGCTTACCATCTCCGTATGAATAATGGCGGGGGTATTATCGTTGGTGTTTATCCTGTCGGAGAATGGCTTCGTTACTATGGAATTTCGTAGATACCCTTGGCTATAGCCCTGGCGTACCCCATCCTCCACCGCTTTATAGATATCACCGCCAGAGATGTGGACATCCTGTCCAATCTCCAGATAGACTACTGCAATCCCTGTATCCTGACACAGAGGGATTTTATCTTGTGCTGCGATACTGGCATTATCCAGAATTTGAGCAAGGACTCGGCGTCCTCGAGGGGACTTCTCTTTATCTATTGCCCGCTTCAGTGCGGCTAAAACATCTTCACCGAGGTAGTAATTAGCCTCCTGACACAGGTTAGCCACCGTCTCTGTTATTTTCTTCGAATCAATCTCCCTCACTTTTTAAATCCTGACTTCATTACATCCACCAGTTCTCTCACCGTCTCGGCCGACTTCCTCAACGCTGTGTGCTCTTCGGGGGTGAGCTTTATCTCGATGATCTGCTCAATCCCATTGGCTCCCAGCTTCACCGGGACACTGACAAAAACCCCCTCGAGGCTATATTCACCCTCGAGGTAAGCGGAACAGGGGAGAATGCGTTTCTTATCGAGGACTATTGAATCAACCATCTGGGCAACTGACGCGGAGGGGGCATAGGACGCGCTTCCCCCTCCGAGGAGGCTCACGATTTCGCCGCCGCCTTTTACCGTGCGCTCGACGATGCGGTCGATGGTCTTCTTGGGAAGAAGCTCGGTTATCGGTATGCCGGCAACAGTAGTAAGCCTGGGAATGGCGACCATGGCATCGCCATGGCCACCAAGGACACAAGCGTATACGTCCTCCACGGAGACATCCAACTCCATGGCGATGAGGGTTGCCAGTCTTGCTGTATCAAGGATGCCAGACTGCCCAAGAACACGGTTTCTAGGGAACCTGCTCACGTGCAGCGCCAGTTGAGCCAAGGCGTCAAGTGGGTTAGTGACCATGATTATGATGCAATTGGGGGAATACTTCACCACGCTCTCGGTGACACTTCTTATGATCTCCATATTGGTGAGAAGGAGATCATCTCGGCTCATCCCGGGTTTTCTCGGCACTCCAGAGGTGATTACTGCGATGTCGGAATTCGCTGTTGTTTCGTAGCTATTGGTGCCGATGATGCGGGAATCGGAGGCAATTACTGGGCCACTCTGGAGGATATCTAGGGCCTTCCCTTGAGGCAGTCCCTCGACGATGTCCACCAGCACCACATCGGCGTATCCCTTCTCAGCAATTCGCTGCGCGCAAGAAGCGCCCACATTTCCAGCGCCAACTATGGTTATCTTCTTTCGCATTGTGCTACTCAGCCATCTTCGGGATCATCGCATCAGCTATGTAGGATGTGCTCACCGCCTTGGTGTCGTCGCGGTCGTACTTCGTATGACAGGTGAGCGATTTACCCTCGGCCTTTACTTGCAGTATTGTACTCTTCATTCTATCGGCTGCCTTAGTATCATGGGGATTAGTCCTAACATAGGGCACCAGACCACCGATGAGTCCCGTGCAAAGCTGGGAGATGATGTTACTGTGAAAAGTGTACGCTCCTGTAGATATATTGCGCGGATGGAAGCACGGATATTTATCAAAATATTTTCTAGATGCCATATTAATACTAGCAAGGCCTGAAAACGATGACCTAACGATGAGGTCTTTTAGGGCTATCCCATTCCTCGCAATAGAGCCAGAGAAATAAAGAAGCAGAGGGGTGTCGTATATATTATGCGCTTTATCACTAGCGAAGGCCAGGTCCCGGTGGAACTCAACACCTTTCGCCTGAATAACTCGAACTGACCCCTTGGTTACCTCAGGACCGATGCCATCGCCTGGCATCGGGGTAATACCATGTATGAAGTTACCTCTCCTTTCCGAGCCTAAAAATCGATATCTCCCTACTTCATAGTATACGAAATAAGCCTACACTCGTCAAGAATTCTCAGCATTGCATTTGGGAACTTGCTCAGGGGAAATTCGACTTCGTTGGTATGGACTCTGGCTGTGCCCGCTCGATGTCAACTCCAAGTCTTATCTGTGTAGCTAGTGATGATGGGCAACACTATATTGGCAACGTTTCTAATGAAGATGTTCGCTGCTGGTTTAGCCAGCACGGCGCTGACCTTTGCCATCTTGATAGCAACAGCGGATTGTTCCCCACGTTGGCGGAGCCCGAGTGCTAGTCCATTACCCTCTATAGAGGGATGTTCGAATGCTTTTTGGGAGGGAGTGAGTCCTGCTTGTTTTGGAGCATTTCCAAGGCCTTTATCAGCATGGGACGTGTCTCCCTGGGGTCGATAACATCGTCGATATAGCCACGGGCTGCTGCCACATACGGGTTGGCGAACTTGTCTCTATATTCGGCGATGAGCTGCTTGCGAGTCTCCTCAGGATTATCAGAGTTCTTGATAGCATCTCGGTAGATGATGTTTACCGCACCATCTGGGCCCATCACTGCAATCTCCGCTGTGGGCCAGGCATAGTTTATGTCGGCCCCGAGGTGCTTGCTGCTCATTGCCACATAAGCACCGCCATAGGCTTTGCGAGTGATCACGGTAATTTTGGGCACCGTTGCCTCAGAGTAGGCGAAGAGCAGCTTAGCTCCGTGCCTGATAATCCCTCCGTACTCCTGTTCAACGCCAGGCATATATCCAGGGACATCGGTGAAGGTGATTATGGGGATATTAAAGCAATCGAGGAAACGCACAAACCGAGAGGCCTTATCCGAGGCATCAATATCGAGACACCCTGCTGCTATCGAGGGTTGCTGGGCAACAATGCCTACCGATCGCCCATTGAGCCTGGCAAAGCCAGTGATTATGTTCTGGGCAAAGCTCTGGTGAACTTCCATAAAGTTGCCGTTGTCTATAACCCTTTCGATGACCTCCTTCATATCATAGGGTCTAGAAGGGTCTTCTGGAACAACAGTGAGTAGTTCGTCACTGGTTCTGCCGGGGTTGTCTGTTGGTTTCACTGTAGGGGGCTGCTCCCTGTTGTTCTGAGGCAGGTAGCTGAGGAGTTGACGCACCATATTCAGGCATTCCTGATCGCTCTCAGCCACGAAGTGGCAATTACCGCTGGTCTCGGCATGAACCATTGCCCCTCCGAGGTCTTCATGATTTACCTCTTCACCAGTGGTCGCTTTGATTACGTCAGGACCAGTGATATACATTTGCGCTGTTCCATTCACCATAAAGATAAAATCAGTCATCGCCGGTGAATATACCGCTCCTCCAGCGGCGGGGCCCATTACCACCGAAATCTGGGGGACTACCCCTGAATATCTGGTGTTGCGGAAAAATATATCTCCGTATCCAGCAAGGCTCTCTACCCCCTCCTGTATTCTGGCTCCGCCCGAGTCAAGGAGGCCGATGCAGGGTGCACCGTTCTTCGCTGCCAGGTCCATTACCTTACAGGTCTTCTCTGCTACCACTTTCGACAGCGAGCCGCCGAAGACGGTAAAATCTTGAGCGAAGAGATAAACATAACGCCCATTTACTGTGCCGTATCCGGTAACGATAGCATCGCCCAGGATTTTTTTGTCGGCGAGACCAAAATCTGCGATGCGGTGAGTGACAAAGGCATCG
>CAZYLE010000003.1:1840-3013 GCA_964648675.1 uncultured Dehalococcoidales bacterium | reverse complement strand
GGCATCGAGTTCCACGAAACTACCTTCATCGAGGAAGAGAGCGATGCGCTCCCTCGCCGTAAGCTTACCCTTCTCATGCTGGGCTTCGATCCGCTTCTCACCTCCACCCAGTTTCGACTCTGTCCTGAGCTTGGACAGATTCTCTATTTTGTTTTCGATTGCCATTTAACCCTCCACGTTTTGGCCACTTTTGCACGCCTATTTTATAATGCCGGCCCCCAAAATGCAACAGAGATTATGCGAATCAATTTCATGTTTGCCTAGTCATCGTGAGATATATGCCTAGTTATTTATGGTGGGTTTCGTTTCACTTCACCCACCCTAGCAATCTGCTATATCAACGCGGTAGTCAAAAATTATCGGCTGCCTCTTTCCCTGCGTTCGATGGAATCCGCTACCATTAGCAGCTTGCGCGCTCTGCTTGCTATGGGGATGTCGATCATCTTGCCATCAACCGAGGTGGAGGCGAAGCCCTGGGCCTCGGCAGCATCGAATGCTTCCACCACCCTCCTGGCGTGTTCCACCTCTTCAGGTGAAGGGCGGAAGGCCTGGTTTACCGGCTCTATCTGGCCGGGGTGAATTACGTATTTGCCTTGGAAACCAAGCTTTCGCGCTATCGTCGTCTCCATTATCAGCCCTTCCTCATCTCTGAAGTCATTAAAGGGCGTGTCTATGGCGATAACTTCAGCGGCCTTGGCAGCGACGACCACCATTATTCTGGGATAAAGAAGCTCATCCCCTCCTTCGGTGCGCTGCATGCCTATGTCCAGGGTGAAATCTTCAGCACCTAAGATGATGCCCACAATTCTGGGCGAGGCGCTTGCGATCTCGAAGGCATTGATGAGTCCCTTGGCGGTCTCTACCCAGGGAGTGAGCTTAATGTGGCCCTTTTCGATCCCCCTCTCCTTTTCCAGCCGCTCGATGATTGCCTCCACCGTCCTTACGTCATCTGCGGAGCTGGGTTTGGGAAGATTGATCCCATCGATACCTGGCGTGATCACCGCCTGCAAATCCTCTTCCATTAGCCCGCTGCCTATGGAGTTAATACGAACGACGACCCTTTGTCCCTTCAGAGTTGGGCCGGCGATGGCATCTCTTACCATGGCTCTGGCATTGGCCTTCTCTGCTGCCGGCACTGAGTCTTCCAGGTCCAGGACGAGAACATCCATAGTC
>CAZYLE010000003.1:1279-1830 GCA_964648675.1 uncultured Dehalococcoidales bacterium | reverse complement strand
AGATAACAGTGTTCTAAGCGGTTCCATTTTTGCCTCCATCGAGCTAGTATGTTTTTTTAGCCGTTCGGTGTCAAGTATTCTCAACTGCTCAGGCTTGTGCTAGAATTCGGTGTGATGGATGGAGGGCTTGGCATTACCAGGTGTGGCGATATGGAGTTCAGGTGGGGGGAGCGCACCTTCGTCATGGGGGTGGTCAACCTTACCCCGGACTCTTTCTCCGGCGATGGACTGGGGAACGATATCGATGCTGCTCTGGCACAGGCGAGACGCTTTATTGAAGAGGGAGCCGATATCATCGACGTGGGCGGCGAGTCCACCCGTCCGGAGTCAGCCCCTATCTCGGCTGATGAGGAGCTCAAAAGAGTGATACCGCTGATCGACAAGCTGGCGAAAGAGGCAACTGTGCCGATAAGCATTGATACCTACAGGGCTGAGGTGGCGAGGCGTGCCCTTGAGGCAGGTGTGGTGATGGTAAACGATGTGTGGGGTCTACGGCGTGACCCGAAGCTTGCTAATGTGGCTGCTGAGTGGGGGGTGCCCCTGATAATTGC
>CAZYLE010000003.1:0-1269 GCA_964648675.1 uncultured Dehalococcoidales bacterium | reverse complement strand
CCTCCAACCAACGGGAAATTACCTATGAGGATATTGTAGCTGAGGTTATCGATTCTTTAAGGATAGCTATTAATATAGCGCTGGATGCCGGGGTTGCTTGGGAGAATATCATCATTGACCCTGGTATTGGCTTTGGCAAGACTGTGGAGGGGAATCTGGAGCTTATCCGACGGTTGGGCGAGCTCAAGGCGTTGGGTAGGCCCATCCTGTTGGGCACGTCGCGCAAATCTGTTATAGGACTCGTCTTGGAGCTGCCTGCCGACCAGCGTTTGGAGGGGACGGCAGCCACTATCGCTGTGGGCATTGCCAACGGCGCTGACATAGTGCGAGTGCACGATGTGCTCCAGATGATGCGCGTCTCAAAAATGACCGACGCTATCGTTCGCAGAAGGCCGCATTAGATGGAAGTCTATCTTGGTCTTGGCTCGAATTTGGGTGACCGCAAGGCAAATCTAGAGAAAGCGCTTCAACTACTTGGCGAGCGGCTCCATATAGAGCAGGTCTCCTCTCTTTATGAGACTGAGCCGGTGGGACATGCGGAGCAGCCCATGTTTTTCAATGCCGTTTGTCGTGCCGAAACAGAGCTTGGTCCTCTCCAGTTGCTATCATTGATAAAGGGAATCGAGGCCACCCTGGGAAGGGTGCCCAGCTTCACTAACGGCCCCCGCTCAATAGATGTGGACATACTTTTCTATGATGACCTAAGTATGGAGACCACGGACTTGACTATTCCTCATCCGAGGATTGAGGAGCGTGCCTTTGTGCTTATCCCTCTCCTTGAGATCGCGCCACAGCTAGTCCATCCGCTAAGCGGTGAAAGCATCAAGGACTTGGCCACGGCTGTTCAGGGGCAGGGAGGGATTGAGAAGATCGGTGAACTAGGGGGTTTTTGATGTTTGAGGTATCGGTTCGGGAACATTTTGATGCCGCACATTTCCTCAGGGGTTATCAGGGAAAGTGCGAGAATCTGCATGGGCATCGATACGAGGTGATAGTGACGGTGCGGGCACAGGGTCTAGACGACATTGGGCTTGCTTACGATTTTGCGGTGCTTAAACAGCATCTCAGGGACGTACTGGCGAGCTTTGACCATCGCTGTCTAAATGACATATCGCCCTTTGACAAAATTAACCCCTCCTCCGAGAACATCGCCGCCATAATCTGCGAGGAACTACAAAGGAGAGGACTCTCCATTTTCAGCGTCCAGGTCTACGAATCCCCGGACTCGTCCGTCACTTATGTACCGGGCAACCTGTTTTAGGCTGGGGA
>CAZYLE010000002.1:26984-33900 GCA_964648675.1 uncultured Dehalococcoidales bacterium | reverse complement strand
CGGGCAAGGGGGCTGGGTGCCCATATAGTGGTAACTGAGGTCGAGCCCATCCGTGCCCTGGAGGCGGTCATGGAGGGATACACGGTAATGCCCCTCCTCGAGGCAGCGAAGGTTGGCGATATATTCATCACAGTCACCGGAGACATGCATGTTATTGACAAAGCCCATTTCCTGCTAATGAAGGATGGCGCGATAGTGGCCAACAGCGGCCATTTCAATGTGGAGATCAACATTCCCGCCCTGGAAGACATAGCACAGAATAAGCGCCCTATCCGCTCCTCCGTTGAAGAATACACTTTGCCCGACGGTAAGCACATATTCCTGCTTGCCGAGGGCCGGCTGATCAACCTCGCCGCCGCTGAAGGCCATCCAGCAAGCGTTATGGACATGAGCTTTGCCAACCAGGCACTCTGCGTGGAGTATCTGGTAAAAAATAAAAAAGCTGAGCCCAGGGTTTATCCCGTACCCAGGGAGATCGATAGAGATATTGGCAGGTTAAAGCTAGCCTCCATGGGGATCGCTATCGATTCGCTCACCGAAAAGCAGAAGCGATACCTGGAGAGCTGGGAGGAAGGAACCTAGAAAGCAAACAGGAGAGGAGATAGTAATGACCACAACTTTTATGAGTGCACCGTCGATATTTCTAACCTCAGAATCGGTTACTGAGGGGCATCCTGATAAACTATGTGACCAGATATCCGATGCTATCCTCGATGCCATACTGGCCTGTGACCCGATGGCAAGGGTGGCATGCGAGACTGCTGCGACTACCGGCCTGGTCATGGTTTTTGGAGAGATTACCACCAACTGCTATGTAGAAATACCGGAAATCGTGCGCAGGGTGTTGCGAGATGTGGGCTATACCCGAGCCAAATACGGATTTGACTGCGACACCTGCGGCGTGATGGTCTCCATCAAGGAACAGTCAAAGGATATAGCCATGGGTGTGAATAGATCACTCGAGGTAAGAACCAGTGAAACTAATAATGAGATAGAGGCCCTTGGCGCCGGCGACCAGGGGATGATGGTGGGGTTTGCCTGCAACGAAACCCCCGAACTCATGCCCCTCACCATCTCCCTAGCCCATAAGCTATGCAAGCGCCTCGCTGAGGTGAGAAAGGACGGTACCCTGAGTTATCTCCGCCCTGATGGTAAGTCTCAGGTGACGATAGAATACTCCAGAGGTATTCCAAAGCGAGTCGATAGCGTGGTCATCGGCGCCCAGCATGACCCTAAGGTCAGCCAAGATGTTATTCAGCGCGATATAATTGATCATGTCATTAAAGCGGTGATCCCGGTTTCATTATTGGATAAAAGAACAAAATATTATGTTAATGCAACAGGGCGCTTCGTTATTGGTGGCCCAATGGGTGACGCTGGGCTCACCGGGCGAAAGATATTGGTCGATACATATGGCGGCATCGCCAGACACGGCGGCGGTTCCTTCTCAGGTAAGGACCCGACGAAAGTAGACCGCTCCGCAGCCTATGCAGCAAGGTATGTCGCCAAGAACGTGGTGGCTGCTGGACTGGCCGATCGGCTTGAATTCCAGGTCTCCTATGCCATCGGACTAGCACGGCCCCTATCCATCTGTATAGAGTCATTCGGCACAGGGAAGGTCGATGATCAGGTTATCATTGACCTGATCAATAAGCACTTCGACCTCCGGCCGGGGGCCATCATTGAGTCTATGCAGTTACGTCGTCCCATCTACAGGCAAACCGCCACCTACGGCCATTTCGGTCGCACTGACATCGACGTCCCATGGGAGAAGACCGACAAGGCAGCCGTGCTGAGGGCTGAGGCAGGGCTCAAGTGATGGGTGAGGTTGACGGATGCAATCTGAAAAGCTAAAGTAGCGGATGTCAAGCATGAAGGAAAGGTACAGGCCTATACGCTGCTAAGGTTGGGACGATCAGAAGATGAAAGCAGTAATCCTAGTTGGCGGTGAGGGTACGAGGTTGCGTCCTCTTACTCTCAATAGACCAAAGCCTATGGTACCCATTTTAAACCGGCCATTTCTGGAGCACATGATCAACTACCTCAATGGCCATGGTATTGATGATATCATCCTGGCTCTATGCTACCTTCCCGACCATATTCAGAAGTACTTTGGCGATGGCAGTGACTTCGGAGTAAGACTGACATGTGTAACTGAGAGTTCGCCGCTCGGCACAGCGGGGGCGGTGAAAAACGTTGAGAAGTACCTTGACGAGACTTTCTTCGTGTTCAACGGCGATGTATTCACCGACCTTGACCTTACCCAAATGATGGAATTCCACCGGGAGAGGAGGGCAAAGGTCACTATCGCCCTGACCACAGTGGAGAACCCCAGCATCTATGGAGTGGTACAGGCAGATATTAATGGGAGAGTTGAGCGCTTTGTAGAGAAGCCAAGCCCAGATGTAGTTACCACCAACATGATCAACGCCGGCACCTACATCATTGAGCCTGGTGCACTAGAATCCATCCCATCCCAGATTTATTGCATGTTCGAAAGAGAGGTTTTTCCGAAGCTTGTGGAAACGGGCGATCCGGTATACAGCTACACTTCCGATGCCTATTGGATCGATATCGGCTCCCATGAGAAATATCTAAAGCTTCACTACGACCTGCTGAGTGGGAAGACAGCGAAATCCTTTCCTAGCAAAGGGATACAGATTGATGGTGACTGCGATATACATTCTCAGGCCGAGCTCGAGGGTCCAATAATATTAGGCGCAAATTGCGTCATTGGCCCCAGGGTGCTGGTGAAGGGGCCATCCGTTATCGGCCCCAATTGCCATATTGGAGCGGATAGCATCGTCGATGGGGTCGTCGTCTGGGAAAACACCCACCTTGGTCAGGGCGTTTCAGCGAGAGGGTGTGTAATCGCCGAAAATGTGCTCGTAGGAGACCGAAGCCAGATTATGGAAGGCGCCGTGCTGGGAGATAATGTGGTAGTAGGAGCGGGCAAGAGAATAGAACGGGATACTAAGCTTGGGGCAGGCAATCCTCGTTATCAGCCTTCTAATGCCCTGTTAGGGAGATGAGCATGCGAGTATTAATCACTGGAGTTACCGGCATGGCAGGCAGCCATCTGGCCGAATATTTACTTAACATCGAAGGCCTAGAGGTCTTCGGCACCTATCGATGGCGCAGCAGAGTGGACAACCTCGAAGAGTTGAAAAAAGCGGGTAAGGTGAATATCATCACCGGCGGTTTTGAATCGATGCTGCATGAGCGCACCGATCCATCGAAACTTAACCTCATAGAAGCTGACATAACCGATTCCTTCTCCATGAGATGGGTCATCGGCACAGTGAAACCAGATCGCATCTTCCATCTTGCTGCCCAAAGCTATGTCCACGCCTCATGGGGTGCCCCAGCGGAAACTCTCCATACAAATATAATTGGAGAGGTGAACCTCCTGGAGGCGGTGCGTGCAGAAGCGATCGATCCTATAATCCACATAGCAGGCTCGTCAGAGGAATATGGCCTTGTCCTTCCCAATGAACTCCCGGTGAAAGAGACCAATCCCCTTCGACCACTGAGCCCTTATGGGGTGAGTAAGGTAACCCAGGAGATGCTCGCTTATCAATATTTCATGAGTTATGGAATTAAGACCATCATCACCCGAGCGTTCAACCATGAGGGGCCAAGGAGGGGAGAGGTTTTTGTCACCTCCAACCTGGCGAAGCAGATTGTCGAGGTTGAGAAGGGGCTTAAGCCCCCAGTGCTCTATGTCGGTGACCTCTCCAGTGTGCGAGACTGGTCCGACGTGCGTGATGTTATCAAGGCATATTGGCTGGTAACAGAAATGGGCGCCCCCGGTGATGTCTATAATATCGGTAGTGGCGTAGGAAGGGAGGTAAGGGAGATGCTGGATATGCTTCTGGGTATGAGCAATGTAAATATAAAGATCGAGGTGGATCATGCCCGGCTCCGCCCCTCCGACGTTAAGGTGCTCATTTGTGATTCGACCAGGTTTCGGAAGCTTACCGGATGGGCACCTCAAATTACCTTCGACCAGACCCTGAGAGACCTCCTGGACTACTGGCGAGAGAGGGTTTAGATAGTTGACCAGGGTACATACGAATCTAACTCTGTCCTCTCGTTCCGCAACGGAAATGTTGGACCACTTTCTTTGCCCGCTGTCCATTACAACGACTTGCTCGACCGCCCATCCAGCGAACCTTCCAACAAAGGGGATGCATCGCAAGTCAGTACCGAGGTTGCAAAGCAAGTGAGAACGCTTATGGCGGAGATAGGATGAGCTACACTATCAAATTTGGCACCGATGGCTGGCGTGGTGTCATCGCCGAGGATTTCACCTTTGAAAACGTGCGGTTCTGCGCCCAAGGTGTGGCTGATTACCATAAGGACACTGGTCTTGCCCATCGGGGCCTCGTTGTCGGCTATGATACCAGATTTGCC
The DNA here is from genome assembly GCA_964648675.1 of uncultured Dehalococcoidales bacterium. Taxonomy (GTDB): domain Bacteria; phylum Chloroflexota; class Dehalococcoidia; order E44-bin15; family E44-bin15; genus DAOUVR01. The sequence continues at coordinate 29,484 of CAZYLE010000002.1, read as the reverse complement.
TCCGAGGACTTCGCTGTCGCAGTTGCCGAGGTCGCCGCCGCTAACGGGATCAAGGTTTACCTCTGCCAAAAGGCTGCTCCCACCCAAATAGTTAGTTACGCCGTTTTGATGCAAAAGGCTGGTGGAGCGGTCATCATCACCGCTAGCCATAATCCTGGGTCATGGAATGGCTTCAAATACAAGATAGAACAGGCCTCCAGCGCCTCTCCAGAGGTACTCGCCCAGCTTGAAAAGTATATTTCTCAGGCTCAGGCTCATGGTAAGGTGATGCGGATGCCGTTGGATCAGGCATTAAAGGACGGGATGGTACAGTGGATCGATCCTTCTCCTTCCTATCTGCATCATATCGGAGAGCTGGTCGACCTGGAAAGGCTGCGCCGCAGCGGGCTAAAGGTTGTCGTGGATTCGATGTACGGCGTAGGAGCAGGATATTTTCACACCATCCTTGGCGGAGGTAATACTAAGGTCATAGAATTGCACGGGGAAAGAAACCCCCTTTTCCCTGGCATTCACCCCGAGCCCATAGCCTCAAACCTGGCCGAGCTTTGCGCCAGAGTAAAAGAATGCGGGGCTAGCGTTGGGTTGGCCACTGATGGAGATGCCGATCGTATAGGCATTGTAGATGAAAAGGGAAATTACATGACCACACTTCAGGTATTTACTCTGCTTGCGCTTTACCTTCTGGAGGTTCGTGGGCAGCAGGGCGCCATCATAAAAACAATAACTTCGAGCGCTATGCTCTATCGATTGGGGGAGCTTTATGGGGTACCAGTATACGAAACGCCTGTTGGCTTCAAGTATGTAGCGCCAAGGATGATCGAAAAGGACGCTTTAATCGGCGGTGAGGAGAGCGGCGGCTTCGCCTTCCGTGGTCACATCCCAGAGCGGGACGGCATACTATCGGGGCTGTTCTTTCTCGACCTAATGATCAAGACGCAAAAGAGCCCTTCTCAGCTAGTAGATTATCTGTATAGCAAGGTGGGCCCCCACTACTACGACCGCGTAGATGTTGAGTTCCCTTCAATGGAGCGCCAGGCAATCCACAATCGTCTTTCGACGGGCACACCCAGCCACATTGACGACACTGATGTCGTAGAAGTAAGAACCGACGATGGCTTTCGCTTCCTGCTGGCAGACCACAGCTGGCTGCTTATCCGCTTCTCGGGAACAGAGCCCCTCCTTCGCATCTACGCCGAAAGCAATAGTCCCCAGCGTGTCAAGCGGCTCCTCGCTGAGGGCAAAAGAATGGCAGAGATTTAGACTATGATAAACCTCGATGATGCTAAAACATATGACAAGTTCGACCCATCAAATATGCTTAAGCGAATTGGTGAGTTATCGTATCAATGCAGCGAGGCGTGGCGAAGTTCCACGAACTTCCCCTTGCCTTCAGACTACTCCCAAGCTGACAAGATAGTCATCCTAGGAATGGGGGGTTCTGCCATAGGCGGCGACCTGCTACGCAGCCTGATGCTATACAAGGGTAAGATACAAATCTCAGTGCATCGGGATTACGACCTGCCCCCATTGGTCGATGAGCGGACGCTGGTTATCGCCTCAAGCTATTCAGGCAATACCGAGGAGACTCTATCATCCTTCTCTCAAGCGCTGAACACGCCAGCCAAGAAGCTGGCAATCACTACTGGAGGTAGGTTAAAGGCCCTCGCCGATGAAAGCAATGTACCTGTATTCTGCTTCGAATATAACGCAGAGCCTCGCGCCGCCTTCGGCTACAATTTCTTCTCGATCCTGGGGCTTCTACAAAAATTAGGCATTATCTCCATTGAGTCGAAAGACATAGATGAGACGATAATGGTTCTTGAAGAACTCACGGCAAGATTTGATAAAGGTGCTCCACTGGAGACCAACCCAGCGAAGCAGCTAGCGACCAAGCTTTGGGGACGCTTGATAATAATCTACGGGGCAGGCATACTCTCCGGGGTAGCTTTCCGCTGGAAGACACAATTCAACGAGAACAGCAAGACCTCTGCCTTCTCCGAGCGCTTGTCCGAACTGAACCATAATGCGGTAGTCGGCTATAGATTTCCCTCGTGGCTATCGAAAAAGGGATTTGTGGTCATGCTGCAATCCCCTTCGCTCCACCCCCGTATCCTGATACGGTATAGGGTCACCGCTGAACTCCTCACCAGCGCCGGTATCCCCTACGAAGTTGTCGATGCTAAGGGGGAGAGCCAGTTGGCCCAGATAATGAGCGCCGTTCTCTTTGGGGACTACGTTAGTTACTATCTTGCTTTACTCAACAGCGTTGATCCCTCCCCTGTCGCCGCCATTGATTACCTGAAGAAACGACTTGCCGAGGTCGAGATTTAATGCTAGAATAAACCACTCACTGAGCTCTTTGGAAAGGAGACAGTATGGATTTCAAGTTCACTCCAGATGAGGAAGACTTCCGCAAAGAGGTGCTACAGTTCATAAAAGCGGAGATGCCCCCGGAGGCGCCGAAGCCGCCCGAGGCGCCGGCCCCCGAGGCGCCGCAGCC
>CAZYLE010000002.1:7881-26974 GCA_964648675.1 uncultured Dehalococcoidales bacterium | reverse complement strand
GTCAAGCACATGATATTCAAGGAGGAGTCAGCTTATCACCGAGTACCAGGCACGGACATGGGTGTTGGCGGGATATCCTGGGTTGGCCCCACCCTGCTACTTTTAGGCACAGAGGAGCAGAAGAAGGAGCATCTGCCGCCACTGTCCGCGGGGGAAAGATGGTGGTGCACCATGTATAGCGAGCCTGAGGCTGGTTCAGATATGGCCGCTCTGCAATGCCGTGCTGTCGCTCACGGCGACGAATATATTGTCAATGGGCAAAAGGTGTGGACAAGTGGTGGCCATATAGCTGATTGGGGCTGGCTGCTGGTAAGGACTGACCCCACTGTCTCCAACAAACACCACGGCATCAGCCTTTTACTTGTAGATATGAAGACTCCGGGCATCACGATTCGCCCCCTGATAAACCTGGCTGGCCATCATTACTTCAACGAGGTCTTCTTCGATGATGCCCATATCCCTAAAGCGAACCTTATAGGGGAGGAGAACCGCGGCTGGTATCATACGATGATCGCCCTGTCCTTCGAGAGAAGCGGCGGCGTTAGCATGGCAGCAGGGGCGCGCCGCAGCCTTGATGACCTTGTAGAATTCGCCAAAAATACCACCATTAACGGTAAACCACTGGCAAAAGACCCCTTTATTCGGCATCAACTGGCACAGCTTGCTATCGAGATCGAGACTATTCGCATGGTGGGCTATCGCATTATCTGGCAGCAAACAAAAGGGGAAATACCCGGTGTTGAGGCCCCCATCGTAAAGACATTGGCTTCGGAGACACTTGTAACGATGGCCAAAGTTGCGACACAGATGATGGGACTCTATGGACAATTGGCTTTAGGCTCCAAGTGGGCGTTCCTAAACGGCAGAGCTGCAGATATGTATCTGAGCGCCAATAACATTGTAGTTGCTATGGGAACCAATGAGATCCAAAGAAACATCATCGCCCAGAGAGGGCTGGGATTGCCGCGGACCTGAGATTCTACCTCTTAGTGTATTGCTGTCTTTTGCGGGCGCGAATGAGGCCATACTTCTTCCGTTCTTTCACTCGAGAATCTCGGGTCAAGAAGCCATAGCTGCGCAGCACAGGCCTCAGGTTCTCATCCATCGCCACTAAGGCGCGAGCGATGCCATGACAGATGGCCCCAGCCTGCCCGGAGGTACCACTCCCTGCCACCTTGACAGTAGCATTGAGCTTGTTCAAGTTGTTGGTAACCATTAGAGGCTCCAAGATCGATCTCTTGTGCCTCTCCTGAGAGAATAGCTCATCAAAAGGCTTACCATTGACCAGGATAGGACCCTCACCAGGATAAAGCCTCACCTTGGCCACTGCGGACTTCCTTCTACCAAGACCGTAAAAGTAACTTTTGTCGTTCAACCGGCGCTCCCTTCTTTAGGTTTCCCCACCTGTGCCTGATGGAGGTGAGCATCCCCCGGATAGACCCTAAGCCTTCTCAGCATATCCCGACCCAGCCGATTTTTAGGAAGCATCCCCTTCACCGCATATTCGACTGCGCGAGTGGGATGGGTCTCCATCATTTTGTCAAAAGTGGTGCTCCTGAGTCCACCAGGGTATCCAGAATGCCGATAGTATACCTTCTGCTGAGCCTTCTTACCGGTCAACCTGACCTTCGCCGCATTTGTCACAACGACGAAGTCGCCAGTGTTCAGGTGAGGGGTATAAATGGGCTTGTGCTTGCCCATGAGGAGGGTAGCCACCTCTGACGCCAATCTGCCCAGAGCCCTCCCCGAGGCATCAATTACATGCCACTGGGGTTCAATATCCGATGGTTTTGCGCTATAGGTTTTCACATAACACCCTCAGGGTAATTTACCCTCAAAAGACATAGCCCATGGGGAGGAAGTGCCGGCCCCGCAGTAGCAGGCTTTTTTGACCGCAAAATCTCGTGAAAGGATGCTACATCGCTTTTCCCCAGTCCCACCTTCATCAAAGCGCCAGTGGTATTACGCACCTGGTGGGGGAGAAACGAATTGGCTACCATATAGAACGTCACTAGATCACCCTCCCTCGTTACCTCCGCCTTGTGAACGGTGCGCACCGTATTTTTTCTACCGTCGAGAGAGCTGGCAAAAGGAAGAAAATCATGCGTCCCCAAGAGAGCCTGACAGGCATCATTCATCGCCTCGATATCAAGAGGCTTGGGCACAAAATAAGCTCTCCCGCGCAAGAGGGGGGAGAAGGCAAATCTATTCAGCAAGCAGTAGTAGTACTCCCTGCTGAGAGCATCCCTCCTAACATCGAAGTTATCACTCACCTGGAACGCCTCTCTAACGGCGATATCCTCCGGCAAGTAATGGTTCAATGCCCTTAAAAAGGTCTCTGGCGAAAGGGACGAGTCAGTGCGAAAGCAGACCACCTGCCCTTTGGCATGAACCCCCTGGTCGGTGCGGCTGGCACTTGCGATGCGGATTTGCTGTCCCGTAAGCTTCATTAGGGCGCGCTCAATCTCACCCTGGATAGTAGGCACGCTAGCCTGGATTTGAAATCCATGGTATCTAGCACCCTCATATTCAATAATAAGTGCGATCTTCCTCGTCTCCATAAAAGCCACTACTTTATCAATTCTAGCTGTGCCATAGGTGCCCCATCGCCCAAGCGAGGCCCAAGCTTTGTTATGCGCGTATAGCCACCTGGACGTTGAACATAATTGGAGGCAAGCTCATCGAATAGCTTGGCAACCACCTTTTCATCTGTCACAAACGCCAGCACCTTACGGCGGGCATGCAAGCTACCATCCTTGCCTAGTGTAATTACCCGCTCTGCTATACCCCGAACCTCTTTTGCTTTGGCCTCGGTAGTCACGATCTTTTCGTATCTCAAAAGGTCGGTTACCAGATTTCGATACATCAAAATCCTATGGTCTGTCGGCCGAGAAAGCTTCCGACCGGCAACATGATGCCTCATTCTAAATCCTCCTCCTCCTCTTCTCCCTCTTCCAAAGTCTCCTCCTCGACAGGACTCTCTTCCTCGGAGACATACCCACTCTCCTGGAGCCGCTTTCGAATCTCTTCAAGCGCCTTCTGTCCCAAGTTCTTTATTTTGAGCAAATCGTCGTCGCTACGCTCCAACAGCTCCCCCACCTTAGTGATCCCAGCCCTCTTGAGGCAGTTAGAGGTACGCACAGACAGACTGAGTTGCTCAATGGGTATATTGTATTCTTCTGACTGGACGAGGAGAGCAGGCTTCTCCATCATCCACTCACGATGATAAGAAAGATCGTAAAAAAGGTGAACCTTTTCCACCAATACCTGGGCCGCCTGGCTCACCGCATCAATGGGCGATATAGTACCATCGGTCCACACCTCAAGGATCAGCCTCTCATAGCTGGTCACTTGCCCCACACGGGTATGTTCTAAAGTATAGTTAACCTTGCGAATGGGAGAGAATATGGCATCTACCGGAATCACTCCTATAGGTAGGCCATCACCATGACCAGCGGGCAGATACCCCTTGCCGTGCTCCACATTGAACTCAACAATCAGGTTTGCATCGGGGGAATCCAGTGTAGCCAGATAGAGATCGGGATTCACTATCTCAAAATCTGCAGAGGGGTCAATATCACTGGCACATACCCGACCTTCACCTCTAGCCTCCAGTATCATTTTACCGGCCCCTGAGGAGAGCGGGCGTAGCCTCAATGCCCTGACATTCAACAGGAATTCTACGATGTCCTCTTTCATATGGGGTATGACAGAGAACTCGTGCTGCACCCCCTCGATCTTGACCCATGTTACCGCAGCACCAGTAAGAGAACTAAGGAGCATTCTCCTCATGGCATTCCCCAGGGTATTGCCAAAGCCTCTCTCTAAAGGCTCGGCAACGAACCGACCATATTTCTCTGAGATTTCCTGACATTCTACACGGGGCATCAAGACTTCAGACAACTTACCTCCTCCAAGAAACTATCTGGAATAATACTCTACAATAGATTTTTCATCGAGCCTAATGTCGATGTCACTGCGGCTGGGCAGAGTGAGGACTTGACCACGAAGGTTTTCTCGATCCAGGCTTAGCCAGGCGGGAACTATCTTATCCTGAATCCGCTCAACCACCATCTTATAATACTCCGTTCCTATGCTCCTTTCACTCCACGCAATAACATCTCCGGGCCTAACGGCACAAGAAGGGATATCCGTTTTTCGCCCGTTGAGGGTGAAGTGTCCGTGGCACACTATCTGTCGAGCTTGCCTTCGTGAATCAGCGAAGCCGAGGCGATATACCACATTATCCAGTCTCATCTCCAGGATACGGAACAGGTTTTCTCCTGTAATGCCAGGGCTCCTCTCCGCTTCTGCGAAATGACGTCGGAATTGCCCTTCCAGAACTCCATAGCTACGCCTTGCCTTCTGTTTCTCCATTAGCTGATGGCCACGGTCGGACATTTTTTTTCGCCGCCTCTGAAGGCGCTGCTGACCAGGGGGCAGCTTGCGCCTCTCCAGAGCACATTTCTGGGTGGTACAACGCTCCCCTTTAAGCATCAATTTTTCGCCCAGCCTGCGACACAACCGACAAGCTGGACCGGTATATCGAGCCATCTATCCTCCTTCAAGCCCCCTAGCCATCATCTTCAGGCTTGGAACATAACAACCTATGGCTGGTAGGGTTACTGATACAATATCCACTGGACAAAGTAAGTCCCTGATATAAATTCCAAAGGTTTCAGCCAGAATGTCGCCCATACCATTGGAGACGAGGCCCATGGCATCACTCACACCCTTCTCCTCTTCCTTGGGCGGCAGCCATTATGGGGAACGGGGGTTACATCCCTGATCCCCGTAATAGTGAGCCCCGCCACCTGGAGCGAGCGAATTGCCGCTTCACGACCACTACCCGGCCCCTTCACATAGACCTCAACCTGCCTTAGCCCATGCTCCATCCCCCGCCTCGCCGCTTGCTCGGCAGCCATCTGGGCTGCATAAGGAGTCCCTTTACGAGAACCCTTAAAGCCAACAGTGCCTGAACTCCCCCACGCAATAGTATTGCCAGAGGGGTCGGTTAGGGTGATGATAGTATTATTGAACGTGGCTTGGATGAAAGCCAGTCCCTTGGGAATTGACTTTCGCTCCCTCCTCTTAACCCCTCTAGATTTCTTCTTATCTGCCATAGCTCTCCTTTACTCCGAAAACAGACTATCTTCTATTCCCCATGAGCCTGCAGGATGGACGTTCGCGGTTCGACAAGCCTGTCCTGAGCTTGCCGAAGGGCCTGCGCTGAGTGGAGCCGAAGGGCTAACCACGAATGACATCTGAGACAACCTATTTCTATGATTCGTTGCTGCGCAGTTGCCCATGACCATTTACTTCCTCGTCACGGTGCGCCGACGACCGGCTACCGTCTTACGGGCACCCCTTTTAGCCCGAGCATTGGTTTTGGTGCGCTGTCCATGAACAGGCAATCCCCGACGATGCCTGATGCCGCGGTAACTGCCAATCTCGATTAGCCTCTTGATGTTGAGATTGACCTCTCGCCTTAGCTCTCCTTCAACCTTGTACTCCCGATCAATTACCTCACGGATGCGGCTAGCCTCCTCTTCGCTAAGATCCTTCACCTTAGTATCGGGGTCAATTCCAGTTTGGTTAAGAATCCTATTGCTCAAAGAGGGTCCAATACCGTATATGTAGCATAACCCAATCTCGATTCGCTTACTCTTGGGAAGGTCTACTCCTACTATTCTTGCCACTTTCTTCGCCCCCTTCGCCTTAATTACAATATGCGTGATTGTAAACTAGTGACAAACTATCCCTGCCTTTGTTTGTGTCTCGGATTCTGGCAGATTACCCGGACAACGCCTTTCCGCTTTATTATCTTACACTTATCACATCGCCGCTTAACCGAAGCCTTAACTTTCATTTGTTTCACTCCTCATCCCACACTAAAAAGAAGATCCCATCTAAAGACGGTAGGTTATTCTGCCCCTAGTCAGGTCATAGGGAGACAACTCCACCAATACCTTATCACCGCGGAGGATCCTGATGTAATGCATCCTCATCTTCCCCGATATATGAGCCAGCACCCTGTGTCCATTCGCTAGCTCAACACGGAACATGGTGTTAGGCAGGGGCTCAATTACTGTTCCCTCGACCTCAATTACTTCTTTCTTAGGCATAATCTAGTTCCCACTAGTCAACCTTAGTCAGTATGTCAGCTTTATCATTTATAATAGCTATGGTATGCTCAAAGTGAGCACAGAGACTGCCGTCGGCGGTAGTAACGGTCCAACGATCATCAGCCACTTTTGTGCGCCATCCCCCGCCATTCAACATGGGCTCAAGGGCCAGAGTCATCCCCTTCTGGAGAAGTGGCCCTCGCCCTAGGGAGCCGAAATTGGGCACCTGAGGTTCTTCGTGCATCTCCCTCCCAATGCCATGCCCCACATACTCTCGTACCACTGAGAAACCCCTAGCTTCGGCAAAGGACTGGATTGCTGCCGATATATCTCCAAGGTGAGCGCCACTACAGGCAGCAGCGATGCCTGCGTCCAGCGCTCCTTTTGTAGCCTCAATCAGTGCTTGTGCCTGCGGGCTGATCTTTCCCACACCAACGGTGAGCGCAGAATCACCATGAAAGCCATCTATGGCCGCGGCGAAATCAAGCGAGACGATATCTCCTTCACAAAGCACCCGCTTCCCTGGAATGCCATGAACCAACTCATTATTTACCGACACACACAAGCTTGCGGGGAAGCCATGATAACCCTTGAACGAAGAAGTAGCGCCATAGCGTTCAAGCTCATGAACGGCAATTGCATCCAGCTGCCCGGTAGTTATACCTGTTCGGCAACTCCTCACCAACTCCTGGAGGATCGTGGCCACTATCTTCCCTGCGCGGCGCATTCTGTCTATCTCACTCGGTGATTTGATAATTATTCCCATTTCAATTGCTGGTGAAAGCGGCGAGAGTCTCTTGGCCTACTTTCTCGATCCCCCTCTCTCCATCGATCTCTATCAGTTTTCCCATTTCCTTATAATAGTCGATAAGAGCTGCTGTCTCCGCAAAATATACCTCGAGTCTCTTTCTCGCCGTCTCCGGGGAATCATCTGAGCGCTGATAAAGCTCACCACCACACTGGTCACACCTCCCAGCCACCTTAGGTGGCGAGGTTATCGGGTGATATGGTGTCTGACAGTTTCGACAGATAAGCCGACCGCTCAGCCTCCTCACTAATTCCTCCGTTGAGACATTGAAGTAAAGTGCCTTATCTACAACCTCCCCCTTTTCCGCAAGCGCCCGATCCAGTGCCCTTGCCTGCTCCAGTGTCCTCGGGAAACCATCGAGGATGTAACCTTTCCTACAATCAGCGGCTGCAATGCGTTCCAGGAGCATCCTGATAGTTATCTCATCGGGGACAAGAAGTCCTTTGTCCATATAAGTTTTCGCCTCCTGCCCCAACTCGTCTCCTTTACTTACCGCTTCCCTGAACAGGTCACCGGTAGCAATATGAGCGATACCCAGCCTCTGTGAGATAATACTAGCCTGGGTTCCCTTCCCCGATCCCGGTGCACCCAAGAACACAAAATGCAGGTCCCAAAACCTCCTTGAATAATCTACTTGAGAAATCCTTCGTAGCGACGCATCAAGAGCTGAGCCTCCAGTTGCCTCATGGTGTCCAGAGCAACGCCAACTACAATTAGCAAGCCTATAGCTGGAAGAACCAAAACCTGAATATTAGTTATACTTTGAATAATGAAAGGGGATACGGCAATCACGCCTAAGAAAAGAGCACCGCCCCAGGTAATCCTGGTAAGTACCCGATTAAGGAATTGGTCTGTGGCCCTGCCGGGACGAATTCCAGGTACAAAAGCGCCCTGACGCTGCAAGGTCTCCGCCAGATTTTGCTGCTGGAAAATTATAATGCTATAGAAAAATGTAAAACCGATGGCTAAGAAGAAGAACATTAACCAATAGAACCAGTGCGTAGTGGCAAACAGATTCTGAATAGAGTTGGCAAAGTTAGGAGCCTGACCAGGTTGATTAGCGAAGAAGCTAGCGATCACCCCAGGGAACATGATCAGCGCCATGGCGAAGATCAATGGAATCATCCCCGACGAATTCACCCGCATCGGGATATGGGTGGAGCCTGATTGCCGATACATTCGCCCACCGCGAAACAGGCTTCTGGCATACTGCACCGGAATGCGTCGATGAGCCTCGGTAAAGATAACGATGGTGACCACAACAGCCACGGCGAAAAGGATAAAAATAATCAGTCCCCCCATGTTCCCCCTAGCTAAGTAACCTTGCCCGATCATATCTGGCAAAGTGCAGACTATTCCGGCAAATATTATCAGAGAGACACCATTGCCGATGCCATATTCGGTGATTAGCTCACCCAACCATACCAGAAACATCGTACCCGCAGTCATCGCCAGCACCATAGCGGCAGTGGGAAGCAGGTTTGGCCCCGACAGACCAACATTGCTAACGATGCCGTACCCCTGAAACAACATCAAGTTGCCATAAGCTGAGAGAGCAGCTAAGGGGACGGTTAACCAGTGAGTATACTGGTTAATCTTGGCTCTTCCTGCCTCACCCTCTCTAGATATTGCCTGAAGGCGAGGGATCACCGGCACCAGGAGCTGCATAATGATCAGCGCCGTAATATATGGGTAGACCCCTAGAGCTGCCACGCTCACCTGCCTCATCGCCCCACCACTAAATAGATTCACCATGCCCAACAACGGACCCAGCCCCTGGCCCTGTTCCAGGAGTTGCCGCATAGCATCGGCATCAGCCCCGGGCACGGGGACATGGGCGACGAAGCGAAAAACAACTAAAATTCCCAAGGTAAGCAGGATCTTCCACCTCAGGTCAGCCTGACCAAAGGCATCGATCATCGCCTGAATCAACCCTGGCCTGGCCTCTTTACGCGCTTGAGTCACTACTGCTCTCCTCCGCTTTTCCCCCGGCTGCCTCGATCTTTCTCTTTGCCGTTTGAGTGAATTTATCAGCCTTCACGATGAGTGGTTTCTCCAACTCGCCATCGCCAAGGATCTTTATTGGCTTCTTAAGTGACTTAACCAGCCTTTCTTCCACCAATCTCTGGGGTGTCACCTCACCCTCAAAACGGTTAAGACTGCCTACTTTGACAATAGCATACTCTGTCCTGAAGATATTGGTGAAGCCTCTCTTCTCAGGCAAGCGCTTGATCAAGGGAAGCTGCCCTCCCTCAAAGCCGGGGCGCATCTTATACCCCGAGCGTGCCTTCTGCCCCTTAGTGCCCTTCCCTGCGGTCCCCCCTTGACCGCCGCCAAGACCTCGCCCAATCCTCCTTTTCTTATGCCTCGCTCCCGGAGGTGGTGCTAGCTCATTCTGCCTCACTGCTCTCCTCCACCTTAACCAAGTGCCTTACTTTGTGGACCATGCCCCTGATCGACGGCGAGTCATCATGCTCGATGGTCTGGTTCAGGCGATGAAAACCCAAAGCCCTGATGGTTCTCTTCTGGTCCTTTGGATAGCCAATACCGCTTTTTACCCATGTGACCTTCAGTTTAGACAATGGGTACCCCCTCAATACTCTCCAACGGCTTTGCATGTCGCTTTGCTAACTCCTGCTCCGGATCCCTTAGCATGCTGAGGGCCTTCATTGTAGCCCGCACCACATTCATTGCATTGGAACTACCAAGTGACTTGGTCAGGATGTCACTGATCCCGGCAACCTCAAGGACTGCGCGCACCCCGCCACCGGCGATCAACCCCGTTCCTGGCGCTGCCGGCTTAAGCAGAACCTTTGCTGCGCCATATTTGGCGACTATCTCATAGGGGATGGTGGTATCCTTCATTGGTACCTTGATCAGTTCCTTTCTGGCAATGGCACCTGCTTTTCGGATTGCCTCCGGTATCTCTTTGGCCTTGCCCAACCCAGCACCAACAGTTCCCTGACCATCACCAACGACAACCAAAGCGGTAAATCTAAACCGCTTTCCCCCTTTCACTACTTTGGCTACCCGCCTTATGTGAACGAGTTTCTCCGTTAATTCCAACTCGCCGTCATCAATGCTATACATCTATAACACCAAACCTGCCTCTCTAGCAGCCTCGACCAGAGCCTTGACCCGACCGTGATACTTATATCCGCCGCGGTCAAACACCACCGCAGTGATTCCCTGTTGCAAAGCGCGCTCAGCCACTAAAGCACCTACAAGCCTCGCCGCTTCGGTCTTCCGCTTTCCCTCTCTTTCTGGCCTTATCCTTCCATCCAAAGTTGATGCAGAGACAATAGTTTGCCCCGCCTCATCATCCAAGACTTGAGCGTAGGTATGATTCAAGCTACGGAAAACACACAGACGGGGCTTTTCCCGCGTGCCCGAAACCTTCTTCCTCACCCGATCATGCCTTCTTACCCGTGCTGCTCTGGCATCCTTCCGCCGCGCCATTACCTCTTGGCACCCACCTTTCCAGATTTTCCTGGCTTGAGGCGAACCATCTCACCAGCATATCTTATCCCCTTACCCTTATAGTGGTCTGGAGGTCTAACAGCACGAATCTTCGCCGCCACATCGCCCACTGATTCCTTATCAATCCCTTGAACGGCAAGCCGCTGTGCCCCTAGCACCTCAACGATAACATCTGGGGGAAAGACAAACTCTACCGGGTGGGAATAACCGACTTCAAGTACCACCTTGCCCTCGGCCTTCTGCGCCCGATAGCCAACTCCAACAAGCTCCAAATCCTTCTGAAAACCCTTGCTCACTCCCTCCACCATGTTGGCTAAAATACTCCTCGTTAATCCGTGAAGCGAGCGATGAATTCGATTGTCGCTGGGCCGAGAGACTACGATAATGCCGTCGTCCAAAGAAATGGAAATTGCCGGATCAAAGGAGCGTGAAAGCTCTCCCTTGGGACCCTTCACCGTCACCTCGGACCTTTTAATCTTAACCTCAACCCCTGGAGGTAAGGGGATAGGCATCCTTCCTATTCGGGACATTATATCTCCTTCACCAAATGTAACAAAGTAGCTCGCCGCCAACCCCCTGGCGCCACGCCTGCTGGCCGGTTATTACCCCTTTGGGGGTGGAGAGAATAGAAACGCCAAGCCCTCCGTAGACCCGGGGAATCTCCGACCGCTGTACATATATCCTGAGCCCAGGCCTAGAAACCCGCTTGAGCCCATTGAGTGCAGGCTCCTTCTTGTCTAGATACTTAAGGTATATCTTTATCATCCGTTGCGGCTTCCCCCTCAGAACCTCATAATCCCTGATAAAGCCCTCATCCTTAAGGATCTTGGCGATGGAGGCCTTCATCCTCGAAGCGGGCACAAGCACAAAGTCGTGCCTGGCAAGAATAGCATTACGGATTCGAGTTAACATATCGGCGATTGGGTCGGTAACCATCCCTTCACCTCTACCAGCTAGACTTTCTCACCCCAGGTAGCTTCCCCTCAAGGGCAAGCTGCCGGAAGCAGATGCGACACAATCCAAAATAGCGGATATATGCCCGCGGCCGGCCGCAACGGTTACAGCGATTTTTCTGCTGCACTCTATATTTAGGAGGGCGCTTGGACTTTATAACCTTAGATACTTTCGCCATATTATCCTTTCGCTTTTGGGGCCATCATGTAAAAAGCCCCAATAAGTAAAGCGATCCTTCTCAGTTATCTTTATCCCTCGCAAAGGGCACACCCAGAAGCTCAAGAAGCCTCCTCCCCTCATCGTTGTTTCGCGCCGTGGTAACGATAGATATCTCCAACCCCCGAGCCTTGTCCACTTTGTCATATTCAATCTCAGGGAAGATAATCTGCTCTCCCAATCCGAGGGTGTAATTACCCCGACCATCAAAAGAATTCCTCGGCGTCCCCTGAAAGTCACGAATGCGGGGCAGGGTGACGTTCACCAGCTTATCCAAGAAATCATACATCCGCTGCCCCCGCAAGGTTACCATCATTCCAATGGGCATCCCCTTACGCAGCTTAAAACTTGATATAGAACTCTTGGCCCTAGTGATCACCGGGTGCTGTCCGGCGATAGTAGACAAGTCCCTTTCCGCTGCCTCCAGGGCATGGGGATTCTTGGTCGCCTCCCCAAGGCCGATATTGACCACAATCTTCTCCAAGCGAGGCACCTGCATCACACTCTTATACCCAAATTCCCCCATTAAGGCAGGAATTATCTCTTTTTGATACCTTCCTTTCAGCCGTAACGTCAATCGATCACCTCGCCACAGCGGCTGCACACCCTCGCCTTAGTCCCGCCTTCCAACAGTCGAAACTCAATACGGGCGGGATTGTTGCACTTGGTGCAAATGAGCATTACATTGGAGACACGGATTGGGGACTCGCTTTCAATGATGCCTGCCTGCCTCACGTTTCCCCGTGGTTTCATATGCCGCTTCACTATATTAACGCCATCCACAATCACCCGGCCTTCTTTGGGAAAGGACTGCCTCACTTTACCTGTCTTCCCTCTATCCTTGCCCGCAATAACCAGCACTGTATCTTCTCTTCTTATCTTCATTTCAACACCTCACAGCACCTCCCGAGCTAATGAGAGGATCTTCATGAAGTTCTTCTCTCTAAGCTCCCTGGCAACCGGACCGAAGATACGAGTCCCTCTAGGGTCGTTCTTATCGGTCAGGATTACTGCTGCATTCTCATCAAACCTGATATAGGAACCATCGGAGCGCCGATAGGACTTTGCGGTACGCACCACCACAGCACGAACAACATCACCCTTTTTGACCGCACCACCAGGGGTCGCCTCTTTGACCGAAGCCACGATGATGTCACCAACACGAGCGTATCTCTTTCTTGTCCCCCCAGGAACATTGATACACATAATACTCTTGGCTCCGGTGTTATCGGCGACTTTCACCCGGGTATATGTCTGAATCATCTCACCTCACTCTTGGATATTACTTCCACCACCCGCCAGTGTTTTTCCTTGGATAGAGGCCGGGTCTCCTCAATCCTGACTATATCTCCTTCTTGACAAGCATTCTGCTCATCATGAGCCTTGAATTTCTTGATCCGCCTTACCGCTTTCTTATATAGCGGATGACGTCTGTAGGATTCCACAGCGACCACCACCGTCTTATCCATTTTGTCGCTCACCACACGACCCAATTTAATTTTCCTTCTCTTTCCAACTTCTTCCATCAAAGCACTACCCCTCTAAAGGCTCCCGTTCCCTTAAGATAGTCTTCATCTTGGCGACCCTCTTCCTCACATTACGAATCTCATGCTGATTCACAAGCTGTTTTGTAGCGAGGCGAAATCTCAGATTGAGCAGCTCCCGATAAGATTCGTCAAGTTGTTTTTTAAGCTCCTCAGAACTCAGCGTACGGATCTCCTGTATCCTCACTTCAACTAACCCCTTGGTATTGTATTTTGGTATCCCGACACACAAACCTGGTATGCATGGGCAGTTTGTGTGATGCCAAGCGCATTGCCTCCTTGGCAACCTCTTCCTTGACCCCAGCCATCTCAAAGAGGATTCTCCCTGGCCTCACCACGGCAACCCAATGATCTACCGAGCCTTTGCCACTTCCCATACGGGTCTCCGCAGGCTTTTTGCTAACCGGCTTATCGGGAAATACACAGATCCAAACCTTACCTCCACGCCTCACATGGCGCACAATGGCACGGCGTGCTGCCTCGATCTGCCTGGAGGTTAGCCAAGCAGCTTCGCGAGCTTGAAGACCGTAATCACCAAAAGAGAGGGAATTCCCCGATTGAGCCTTCCCGTCGCGCCGACCGCGATGCTGCTTTCTATACTTTACCCGCCTTGGCTGTAGCATGGTCGCTATCTCCTATTCAGCCTGCTGTTCCTCTCGCGGTTTCTCCTCCTCAGCCTCATCAAGCACCTCTGCAGTCGCTTCCTCATCCTCCACCTCGTCGCGTACCTTTACCGGCGGTTTCGCTCCACCCGTCTTACCACGCCCCTTTACCGGCGGTTTCTCCTCCTCTACCTCATCACGCCCCTTTACCGGCGGTTTCGCTTCCTCCGTCTTATCACGCACCTTTACCGGCGGTTTCGCTTCCTCCGTCTTATCACCCATCTCTACCGGCGGTTTCGCTTCCTCTACCTCGTCGCGCACCTCTACCAGCGGTTTCGCTTCCTCTACCTCGTCGCGCACCTCTACAGACTCCCCCTCCCCCCACGCTATAACACCACCCGGTGGCAACTCTTCAATTGGTGGCATCTTAGTCTCGGGAAGGATATCACCCTTGTAAATCCAAACCTTGACCCCACTTAGACCCAAGGTGGTATGCGCTTCAGCTATGGCGTAGTCGATGTCCGCACGCAGCGTGTGTAAGGGCACCCTACCCTGATGCAGCGTCTCCTTCCGAGAATACTCTGAGCCAGTAAGCCTCCCTGAGCAGGTAACCTTGATACCCTGAGCGCCACTTTCCATAGCTCGCTGGATCGCCTGTTTCATCGCACGCCGATGCGAAATGCGGCGCTCCATCTGATGGGCAATGTTACTCGCCACCAAATAAGCATCAAGCTCAGGCTGCCTTATCTCCTGAATATTAAGCCTTATCCTCTTCCCGGTAACCCCCTCCAAGAAGAGCCTCATTTCATCAACTCGCTGCCCCCCTCTACCTATAACGATCCCCGGTCTTGCCGTATAGACGGTTACCGTCACTTGATTGGCCGCCCGCTCAATCTCAATGCGAGAGATATCGGCCTCAGCGTGCTTCGCTTCGATAGCATCCCTGACTTTGAGGTCCTCCTGTAAAAGCTCAGTATAGTGCTTGTCAGCATACCACCTCGCCTGCCAATCCTTGGTCACTCCAAGTCTAAACCCTATAGGATGAACCTTCTGCCCCACTCATGCCTCCTCTCTAACCACTACTGTTATATGACTTGAGCGTTTGAGAAGCGGTTTTACTCGTCCTCTGGGCCCCGCTCGGAACCTTTTTAGTCTCCGCCCCTCATCGACAAAGATGCCTACAATCCTCAAATCTGCTGGTGTCATCTCATAATTATTCTCCGCATTGGCAGCCGCGGATTTTACCACCTTCGCCACAGTCCGCGCTGATGGAGAGGGCAAGAATGTTAGAATAGCCAAAGCCTCATCCACCTTTTTGCCTCGCACTACATCCACAATGGGACGTAGCTTCCCAGGCGACGTTCTGATATGTCTCGCAGTAGCCGTTACATCCATAATGCTTAATTCTATTTCTTCTTCTTAATCCTGGTGACCTTCTCCGACTTAGCAGAATGTCCCCTGAAGGTTCTAGTGAAGGCAAACTCGCCCAGCTTGTGACCCACCATATTCTCGGTGAGGAATATCGGCACATGCCTCCTTCCGTCGTGCACCCCGATAGTGTGACCGATCATTTCGGGAACAACGGTTGAGGAGCGCGACCAGGTCTTGATCACTGCCTTCTCACCGGATCGATTAAGCGCCTCCACCTTCTTTAAAAGATTGGTATCGACAAATGGCCCCTTCTTCGAGGATCTAGACATCGCTTACTTTCTCCTCTTCACGATCATGCTACCGGTGACCTTGTTTCGGCGGGTACGATAGCCCAGGGCTGGCTTTCCCCAGGGGGTTTTGGGGCCAGGCAAGCCTATAGGAGAGCGACCCTCACCACCACCATGAGGGTGGTCCCTGGGCGTCATCGCTGAGCCACGCACAGTAGGACGCCACCCCATATGTCTTTTCCGTCCCGCCTTACCAAGCTTGATATGCCGATGATCAACATTTCCAACTTGCCCAATGGTGGCAAAGCACTCGATATGAATCCGCCTTATCTCACCAGAAGGCATCCTCACCAGAGCATAGCTACCCTCCTTGGCCATTAACTGAGCGGAAGCGCCAGCGCTTCTCACCAGCTGCCCCCCTTTACCACGATGAAGCTCGATATTATGGATCGCTGTGCCCGTAGGCATCGCCCTTAGCGGCAAAGCATTCCCCACCTTTATCTCAGCATCGCTTCCCGTCATAACGGTATCCCCGACCTGAAGGCCGATTGGAGCCAAAATATAGCGTTTCTCACCATCCGCGTAGTGGACGAGGGCTATCCTCGACGAACGATTCGGGTCGTACTCGATAGCAGCCACCTCGCCAGGGATGCCCAGTTTGTTTCGCTTGAAGTCAATTATGCGATACATCCTCTTGGCACCACCACCTCGATGGCGCACCGTGATACGCCCCTGATTGCTTCTTCCCGCCTTACTCTTAAGGAACTTAACAAGGGATTTCTCCGGCTTCCTCTTGGTGATCTCCTCAAAGGTAGAGCCGGTCATCCCTCTCCGCCCCGGTGATGTCGGCTTATATATCTTCAGCGGCATTTTTCGACCTTTTCTTAACCCTTCTTTTGACTTGACTGCCCATACAGGATAGAAGATCCCCTTCTTTACGAGACCCCCTCTCCTTACACTCCCTCAAAGAACTCGATCTTGTGCCCTGGCTTGACAGTGACCACCGCCTTCTTCCACGGAGATGTTTTCCCCTTCCTTCTACCTGGCCCTCGCCACTTAGCCGGCACGGTCACTACATTCACCTTGTCCACCTCGACCTTAAAAGCCTGCTCCACAGCCTGCCTAATCTGCTGCTTATTGGCATCCAGCGACACCTCAAAAACATACTTGCCCTGCTCCTGAAGAGCGGTGCTCTTCTCGGTGATTACAGGACGGCGAAGTACCTCTAGGATCTCCATTTTTCAACACTCACGACGCTACCGGCGTTTCTCCCCTCTGCTTGGGCCCCCACATCTCCTCTACCACTTTGACCGCAGCCACAGTAACCATCAATCTCCTATGGGAAAGGAGGTCGACGACATTCAGCATGTTGGCAGGCAAGGCTTTAGTATTCTCAAGATTGCGCGCCGATTTATATACATTAGGATCGCTCTCCGCAGTAACAATGAGAACAGAGGAGTCGACCCCCAAATTCGCCAGAATGCGAGCCATCTCCTTAGTCTTGGGCTGCTCCAGAGCAAGCTTATCTACTACGGTGACCTCTTCATCAGCAACCTTTGTCGAGAGGACACACCTCAGGGCAAAGCGGCGCATCTTCTTAGGCATACTCTGGCGATAGCTCCGGGGGTGGGGCCCGAAAGCCACACCACCACCTCTTAAAAGAGGCGCTCTCCTGCTCCCCCGCCTGGCAAAGCCAGTGCCCTTCTGGCGGTAGAGCTTCCTGCCACCGCCGGAAACCTGGCCCCTGGTCTTGCTGCTCACCGTCCCCAGACGGGCATCAGCTAGCTGCCTCACCATAGCCTGATGCACTACCGCCTGGTTTAGAGGTATACCAAAAACCACCTCGTTTAGCTCGATGTGGTCGACAACTTCTCCCTCTATGCTATGAACAGGAACCTGTACCATTGCTACCCCTCGGCCTCGATAGGAATACGGGAGAGTCTACCATCTCTCAAATAGAATGCCCTCTCAGCGCTTTCAGCAATGCGACTATCATGAGTTACGACAATAAAGGTTTTCCCCCGCTTCTTATTCAACCAGCGCATGAGCTGGATTATTTCAGCGCCAGTTTTGCTATCCAAGTTGCCAGTGGGCTCATCGGCAAGAATAACACTAGGATTCAGGATTAAAGCGCGGGCTATGGCCACCCTCTGCTGCTCACCACCGGAGAGTTCCCCCGGTTTGTGATGCATGCGACCCTTAAGGCCCACCATTTTCAAAAGCCTCTCCGCCCTTCTGTGATATCTGTCTCTGCCCTTCACCGGCAAGATCGGCGTGAGAACGTTTTCCAGAGCGCTGAGGGTAGGCACCAGATAGTAGGTCTGAAAGATAAAACCGAGCTTGTTCCTTCTTATCTTGTACAGCTTGTTCTCTGGAACCACGGAGGTCTGTATACCGTCAATGAACACCCTCCCTGCGGTTGGGCGGTCCAGAGCACCAAGCATATTGAGCAAGGTGGTCTTGCCGCTTCCCGAGGGTCCCAGCACAGCGACAAACTCTCCCTGCCTCACCCTGAGGTTCACCGCCCTGAGCGCAGCTACCCTAGTCGCACCCCTACCATAGATTTTGGTTAGCTTCTGGGTGACGACGATGCTTCGCCGCCGTCGCTTTCTCACCGCGAGACGCGGCTGCACCTCATCGACCTTCCTCTGAAGCTCGACGGCGGTCTCTGGATTAGTTACTTCTTCCATGGCCCTTTCCCTACAAAGCTCTGAGGCTCTCTATTGGGCTTACCCTGGCGGCCCTCAATGCCGGGTACAGTCCCCCCACCAACCCCACGAATATCCCGAAAACGCCTACTATGGCAACCAGCCTCACCGTAATGATGGCGATCTCCGCACCAACATACCTATCGACGCCCTGCCCTGCTATATAGCCAATGGCAAGGCCGATCAAGGCGCCTATGAGGCCAATTGTTATCGACTGCAGCACCACCGAGCCGATGATGTTCCCATTGGACCAACCCGATGCCTTGAGAATGCCAAACTCTTTCGTCCGTTCGATCACCGAAATGAGCATTACAATGAAAATAGAAATCCCACCAGCTACCGCCGCTACCAGCGAGATAATCAACAGGGAGCTACTGAATATATTCATAGCGCCACTAATCTGCTCTATCATATCCTTAGCCATCAGAGTACGGACCGGCACTTCAGACTCAGCATACTTCTCTTCGATGGCTTCCGCCACCGTCTCTACCCTGTCAATGTCCTCCGCTGTGACAATAACGCTATGAATCTCGTCCTCGGATAACCCTGCAAGCTTCTGTACGGTACCAAGATCGGCATATGCATCCATATCGAACGCCATATTCCCCACCTCGAATAAACCAACAAGGGTAAGCTCTACCGCCTCAGGAGGAATGGACGTTGTATATACAGTAAATTTGTCACCAATATCCGGCATTGTCTCGCCTTCAGGTAACCCCTGTTCAGCATAATCCCAGAGCATCTTGCCTATTATTACCTCATGGTCATTCTCTATGGTTCTGCCCTCAACGATGTTGACAGTGGCCCCTTCTATGGCAGCATCCCTGTCTAAGTTTACGCCGGTAAGAGACAGGAAGCCGTTCATAACCGACTCCGGAAACAAATCCGACTTGACGTTGGCACTAACCGAGGGTGAAGTATCCTGTACATACTGAATATCCTCTTTTATTTCATCTACATATGAAATCGGGAGCGGGGCGCCCTGACCCGCTGCTCGC
>CAZYLE010000002.1:3338-7833 GCA_964648675.1 uncultured Dehalococcoidales bacterium | reverse complement strand
GAGGAAACGATAATTGTCCCCCCCAAGTCGTTCATCACTTTGCCAATCTCCCTGTCCATGCCATCTGATATACCGAGCAGGACCGTCATCAGGGCACAGCCGAGAGCCGTTCCCAGGATGGCGAAAAAAGCGATCCCTTTTCTCCTGAAAGCGTTGCGAATGCTGAATCCAAACATGACCTCATTTCTCAGCGAATAGACTTCTTGATGGTAACGAGCCCCATTCTCGACCCGGGCACTGCCCCGTTAACAAGGAGCAGGTTTCGCTCCGGGTCAGCCTCCACCACCTTAAGGCGACGCACCGTCACCCTTTCATCTCCCATGTGACCTGCCATCCTCAGCCCCTTGAAAACCCTTCCTGGAGAAGTGGTCGCCCCAATAGAGCCCGGGGCGCGATGGCGGTCGGACTGACCGTGGGTCTTAGGACCGCCAGCAAAGTGGTGTCGCTTCACCACACCGGCAAAGCCCTTCCCCTTGGATATTCCAGTGACATCGACAAGGTCGCCAGGCTTAAAAATGCTTGCATCCACCCTCTGCCCCACCTCAACGGAATCAATATCCGATACTTCAAATTCCCTGAGGTGCTTGAGCAGTCCCACTTCCTTAAGGTGCCCCTTTTCAGGTAGGTTGAGACGCTTCGCCGCACCAAAACCAAGCTGGACGGCATCATAGCCATCTTTATCAAACCTTTTGACTTGGGTCACAAAGCAGGGTCCTGCCTCAATGGCAGTAACCGCCTCCACTCGGCGGTTCTCCCGAAATACTTGGGCCATTCCTATCTTTCTTCCAATGATTGCCGAAATCATATAGCAAGCTTTCCTATAATTTGATCTCTATATCTACTCCTGCCGGCAAGTTCAGCCTAGTCAGCGCATCAATGGTCTTCGATGTAGGCTCTAAGATATCAATCAGACGCTTATGAGTGCGAATCTCAAACTGCTCCCTAGAGTCCTTGTCTACATGGGGGGAGCGGATGACACAGAACTTCTTGATATGAGTGGGCAGGGGGACTGGCCCTGCAACCTTGGCACCGGTCTGCTCCGCCGTTTCCACGATCTGCCCCGCCGACTCATCTAATACCCGATGGTCATAGGCCTTCAGTTTAATACGAATCCTCCGCTCAGGCATCTATGCTCCTCCCACCTTAACAGTAAGTTGCCCGACCAAATCTTGGGGTCCTTCCTCATAGCGATAGAACTCCATAGAGTAGTTTGCCCTCCCCTGACTTATTGACCTGAGGTCAGTGGCGTAGCCGAAAGTCTCAGCTAATGGGATTAAACAACGGATTATCTTGATTGCGCCATTAGATTCAATACCGATTACTTGACCCCTTCTGGAATTGAGGTCTCCAATAACATCGCCCAAGAATTCTTCAGGGGTAGCTACCTCCACCTTCACGATGGGTTCAAGGAGAATAGGCTTTGCCCTTTTCGCCCCATCACGCAAGGCCATGGAGCCAGCAATCTTAAAAGCTATGTCAGAGGAATCCACCTCATGAAAGCTACCATCATACAGCGTAACCTTAAGATCCACTAATGGATAACCAGCCAAAACACCGCTTGCCATAGCATCTTTGATCCCGCTCTCCACGTGTGAGATGTATTTCTTAGGAATAACCCCACCCTCAATCCGATCCACAAACTCAAAACCACTCCCTCGCTCACCAGGAGCAAGCTCGATCCATACGTGCCCGTATTGCCCTCTGCCGCCAGTCTGCTTAATAAACCTCCCCTCCGCCTTTACTGGCACGGTGATAGTCTCCTTGTAGGCCACCTGAGGCTTGCCCACGTTTGCCCTCACGTTGAACTCACGGAACATTCTTTCCACGATCACCTCGATGTGGAGTTCGCCCATCCCTGAGATAACGGTTTGACCCGTCTCCCCATCATAGCGTATAGCGAATGTGGGGTCTTCCTCGGCCAGCTTTGTCATGGCATCATCCAGTCTATCCTGATCCGCCTTAGTCCTAGGCTCTATAGCTACCGAGACCACCGGCTCGGGGAAGCTAATCGACTCTAGAATAATGAGAGCATTTGGATTGCATAGGGTATCGCCAGTGAAAGTGTCCTTCAAACCCAAAGCAGCAGCGATGTCGCCAGCCTCGGCCCTGTCAACCTCCTCACGAGTGTTGGCATGCAGCCGAAGCAGTCGGCCGATCCTCTCCCGATGCTCCCTCCTGGAATTATATACCTGCGCTCTGGCCTCCACTTTCCCCGAATAGACTCTGAAATATACCATCCTGCCAACGAATGGGTCGGCTACCACCTTAAAGGCGAGGGCCGAAAACGGGGAGCCATCGCTGGGCGAGCGATAGATCTCCTTACCCGTTTTAGGGTCAATGCCCACAACTGCAGGCACCTCGGCGGGTGAGGGTAGATAGTCGACAACAGAATCCAGCAAGCGCTGAATCCCCTTGTTCCTCAGGGCACTCCCACAGAGAACTGGCACCACCTTGTTGGCGATGGTCGCTCTCCGCAAAGCGCCCTTAAGCTCCGTGGCACTCACCTTACCCCCCTCCAAATAAAGTGTCATCATCTGGTCATCGTTTTCCGCCAGCCTCTCCACCATCTCCTCACGATAACGTCTTGAGGCTTCTACATATTCCTGAGGGATATCCCTTTCTACGGGGTCTTCAGCTAGCTCCTCAGCAAACACCCATGCTTTTTCCTCTATTAAGTCAATAACACCCTTAAAAGAGGCTTCAATACCAAGAGGCAACTGTATTGGCAGGGCTGTTGCGCCTAACCTCTGGATAATCATGTCTACAGTGCGGTAGAAGTCAGCCCCGATGCGGTCCATTTTATTGACAAAGCAAATCCTGGGCACACCGTACCGATTTGCCTGCCGCCATACCGTCTCTGACTGGGGCTCAACACCGGCCACCGCATCAAGAACCACAATACCACCATCGAGAACTCGAAGGCTTCGCTCCACCTCAGCGGTAAAATCCACATGCCCTGGAGTATCGATGATGTTAATGCGATGGTCCTGCCAATAACACGTTGTCGCCGCAGCGGTAATGGTAATCCCCCGCTCCTTTTCCTGCTCCATCCAGTCCATTTTAGCCGTTCCGTCATCCACCTCTCCCAACTTATAGGTTCGACCTGTATAGTAAAGAACCCGTTCGGTAGTCGTTGTTTTCCCGGCATCGATATGGGCAATGATTCCAATATTCCTGATTAGCTCCAAAGGGATTGACCTGGGCATAGTCCTTACCACCGATAGTGCACAAAGGCCCTGTTTGCCTCCGCCATCCTGTGAGTATCTTCACGCTTCTTAACAGTGGCCCCCTGTCGCTGTGCAGCATCCAAAATCTCCGCCGCAAGCTTCTCCGCCATAGACTTGCCGCCGCGAACCCTCGCTGATTTCACCAGCCAGCGCATAGCCAGGGAAAGACCACGGTCAGGCTTCACCTCTACAGGCACCTGATAGGTGGCACCGCCAACGCGGCGCGGCTTAACCTCGAGGAGTGGTGTGGCGTTCTTGATCGCCTGCTCCAGAGTATCCACCGGGTCTCTCTTCATGCGCTCCCTAACGATGTCCAGAGCCCCATAGACGATCCGCTCCGAGATGCTCTTCTTTCCTCGGGTCATCACCTTATTGACCACTCTAGCCACGGTTACGCTCTGATACCGAGGGTCAGGGGCTATCTCTCTTTTTGTAACCCGTGCTCTTCTGGGCATCCTTGTCCTTCCTTTTAGACAGCGCTGGATTGCCTGGGCTGCTTCGCCCCATACCTGCTGCGAGCCCGCCGCCGATTTTCCACACCCTCCGTATCCAAAGTGCCACGAATAATATGATACCTCACCCCAGGCAAATCCTTCACACGACCCCCCTCAATAAGCACCACAGAGTGCTCCTGGAGGCTGTGCCCCTCACCAGGGATATAAGCAGTTACCTCTATCCCGTTGGTCAGTCTAACACGAGCGACCTTGCGCAAAGCGGAATTGGGCTTCTTTGGAGTCACTGTTTTCACGGCGGTGCACACCCCGCGCTTCTGGGGTGAACCTTTCCTGTACTCCGTCCTTCCCTTTAAGGAATTGTAGGCCCAACCCAGCGCCGGTGCCTTAGTCTTCTTTTTATTCTTCCTGCGTCCCTTCCGGACAAGCTGATTAACAGTAGGCATTTTTTTCTCCTACTTGTGACCAAAATTAAAGGCCGCAAGCCATCAAGACTGAGCTACACACTACTAGCCCGGCCTCGTAGGTCTTCCGACCTCCGACCCCACCTCGGCTAGTCACTGAGCACCAAGAAGTTAATTTACCATTATTTCATCAATGTGTCAAGCGAAACCAAATTCCTTATTTTCAGCACCCTCTCTCTACCGCCCAGGTCCTTTACCAACTCGACGCTCGCCGCCAGTGGTAAAAGCGGTCTTAGTGAGGCTGCAGCTCCTCCTTGAATATATCCAATCTCCACCAGAACCAAGCCATCAGGGCGGAGTTTATCACCCGCTTTGATCAAGAGTTGGCGCACCTGATCCAGCCCATCTCCGC
>CAZYLE010000002.1:0-3328 GCA_964648675.1 uncultured Dehalococcoidales bacterium | reverse complement strand
ATCGCCCAGTTTGCTCAACTCTGCATCTCCAATGTAGGGTAGATTGGCAACAATGATGTCTGCCGGTTCGGGCAGCGGATCAAGCAGATCGCCCTCTACGATATGTACTCGATCTTGAACCTTGTGCCTTTCACAATTGACCCTAGCTATCTCCAAGGCACGAGAGGAGATGTCAGTAGCATATATCTTGGCTTTCGGCAAAAACAAAGCCAGCGAGATTGCGATAGCACCACTTCCAGTACCAACCTCTGCGATGATGGGGTCTTCCCCGAGGAAGTGGCCTCTCACAAAATCTACTGTCTCCTCCACCAGCAACTCACTTTCCGGCCGAGGAATGAGCACCCCAGGGGCAACACAGAAATCGTGACCATAGAACTGGCGATGCCCTACGATGTAAGCTATTGGCTCACTAGTAAGGCGACGGTTGACTAGCTGTATCAAGACCTCAGCATCACCATTCGGAAGTTCCTCCCCTAGCAAGGCATAAAGCTTGGCACGGTCGATGTCCAATACATGCATTAGAAGTATCTCTGCTTCAAGAGAAGCCTCTTCAAACGAGTGAGCGGCCAGGGTCTTTGAGGCTTTGTGGAGTGCCTCACCTACGGTCAAACCAACTGTCCCTCCAACCGCTTCGTCTGTTCGCTCGTTGCGAGCGCGTCAATGAGGGGATCCAACTCGCCCTCAAGTATGCGCTCCAGGTTATGGAGGGTGAGTCCAATCCTATGGTCGGAAACACGACTCTGAGGGAAGTTATAGGTGCGTATCTTCTCCGAGCGCTCCCCAGTACCCACCTGTGAACGGCGTTCCCTCGACATATCTTCAATATGCCTTCTTTGCTCCTGATCAAGGATGCGCGCCCGGAGCACCGCCATAGCCCTATTCTTATTTCTCAACTGGGATCGCTCATCCTGACACGTAGAAACGATCCCCGTAGGCAGGTGGGTGATGCGCACCGCAGTGGCTACCTTGTTCACATTCTGCCCTCCATGCCCACCGCTGCGGAAGATGTCTATCTTGAGGTCATCGGGATTGATATGCACTTCCACCTCCTCAGCCTCGGGGAGAACGACAACGGTAACAGTGGAGGTGTGGATGCGGCCGCCGGACTCGGTGATGGGCACCCGCTGCACCCGGTGCACGCCACGCTCGTATTTAAGCCGGCCAAAAGCGCCCTTGCCCCTGACCTCGAAGATGATCTCCTTAAATCCACCAATGCCACTCTGGTTGCGGTCGATTACATCCACCTGCCACCCTCTGGACTCCGCATAGCGGGTGTACATGCGAAATAGATCGGCGGCAAAGAGTCCAGCCTCATCACCGCCAGCGCCGGCGCGAATCTCCACAATCAAATTCTTGTCACTATGGGCATCCTGAGGCACAAGGGCAGCCTCCAACTCCTGGGTGAGACTCGCCAAGTGCGCCTCCAAGCTTTCCACTTCTTCCTTTGCCAGCACAACCATCTCATCGTCAACGCCATCACGCAACATGGCGCGCGTCTCCTCAAGTGTCCGAGATGTCTCCCTATACTCACGATACGTCGCCACCAAGTCGCTAATCCCCGCCTGCTCCTTAGCCAGGCTCTGCAGCCGCTCATGGTCAGCAGCAACCTCGGGCTGAGCCATGAGCTGGTTCAGCTCCTCATAGCGCTTTTCTACCACTTCCAGTCTCTCCAGCATGCTCCACCATCAGCAATAAAAAGCCCCCCAATAGGGGACTATGATATTATACCACAAGCTGGCTATTTCTCCAAACTGGCATCGGGATTCCCCAGCAGGCCGAGTACCTCATTTGCTGGCACCTGATGCTGTTCCCCTTTCTCCATGTACCGCAGCACCACGGTGTGGCTTCCCACCTCGTCCTCACCGATGATAAGGGCGTACGCCGCCCCCAGAGTATTAGCCTGCCTGAGCTGTGCCTTCAGGCTTCTATCGCCAAGGTTGCATATTACGGCAATTCCTACACGGCGAAGCTTTGATGTAAGCTTGATGGCCTCAGCCTTCGCCGCATCCCCCAAATAAGCAACAAAGACCTTCTTGCCTGAGGGAGCAGGCGGGATGATGTTCTGCTGCTTCATATTGAGCACGATTCGCTCTATACCCACAGCAAAGCCAATGGCCGGAGTTGGTTTACCACCCAGCTCCTCGATGAGGTCGTCATAACGTCCGCCGCCACCCACAGCGCTCTGCGCCCCTTCCTCTCCCTGAGGCTGGATCTCAAAGACCGTCTTGGTATAGTAATCGAGTCCCCGCACCAGGCGATGGTTCTTCTCGAAAGGTATGTCCAGCAGGAGAAGATAGTTCATAACGCTCTCAAAATGCCCCTTACATTGGGGGCATAGGTGTTCGATGCTTCTCGGAGCCGATTGAGCAATATCCTGGCAAGAGGGCTTCTTGCAGTCCATCAGGCGCAGCGGATTCTTCCGAAGCCTTGCTTTACAATCGGAGCACAGCCGGTCGATATGAGCCGAGTAATGCCCCTTAAGCTCATCCAGATAAGCGGGGCGGCACAATTTGCATCCGATGCTGTTTAGCTGAAGAGAGAGCTTGCCTAAGCCTAGAGAATCGAAGAACTGCCACGCTACGTCGATCACCTCGGCATCCAGCGCCGGGTCGCCATCACCGATGGCTTCAACGCCGAACTGCTGATGCTGCCGGTATCTCCCTTTTTGAGGTCGCTCGTATCTGAAAATGGAGGCGAAATAATAGAGCCTCACCGGCTGGGGCAAGTTATGCATGCCGTGCTCGATATAGGCACGGCAGATGGGAGCGGTCCCCTCTGGGCGCAGGGTCATCGCCTGACCGCTGCGGTCATCAAAGGTATAGGTCTCCTTCTCCACAATGTCCGTGCCCGGACCAATGGTGCGAATAAAAAGCCGAGCATCTTCGAATACGGGGGTGTCGATGCGCTCATAGCCATAAAGCTGGCAGAGCGAAGCTGCCATCTCCTCGATATGTCTGAAGTAGTCCTGTTCTCCAGGCAGGATATCCGATGTGCCCCTTGGTGCCCTGTACAAGGAAACCCTCCTTCCATCAATCTAGCATACCGTATGGAAAAAGGACTTGTAAAGGCCATATAATAGTCGAGTGGAATGAGAAATGAAAAGTGAGAAAGCGCCTTACAATGAAGGGACAAGGGCACCCGTCTATATGAACCAGCTCACCATTTGGGCTAGCAAGGTTGACCAGTATATGGCGGATAACTTGAACCTTCTGGGGATGGTGTTACAATGACCCTCGCCGTCTCTTAGCCTTCTTAGTAAGTCAGCGTGGCCGAAGTCTTTTCTAATCGAAAAATGAGCCTGAAGAAGTAAGAATACGATTTCTCTTGT
>CAZYLE010000001.1:36966-37280 GCA_964648675.1 uncultured Dehalococcoidales bacterium | reverse complement strand
AATCAACGCCAATGCCAACACTAACAACGTGAAACCAATTGACAACAGATAGACCATTGCACGGCCCTCCCATGATAGACTGTTTTCGGATACTCGATTGAGCAGTCGCTACGCCAATGGACTTCACCCCTATGATCGGGCAGATGGGTTTGGGAGAACGCAACAGGATAAGTGTTTGTGCCCTACCGAGGCAACTCTAGGCACTCCTTATGTGACCCAGGTGTCCGCCCTGGTTGTTGCTTATCGGTGGTTGTTCGCCACCCCCTCGCGCCTTCGGTCGGCAATCCTCTTGCGAGCTCTTCCCGCCCTTTGGA
>CAZYLE010000001.1:24007-36956 GCA_964648675.1 uncultured Dehalococcoidales bacterium | reverse complement strand
CTTTGAGGATTCG
This sequence comes from uncultured Dehalococcoidales bacterium, assembly GCA_964648675.1. Taxonomy (GTDB): domain Bacteria; phylum Chloroflexota; class Dehalococcoidia; order E44-bin15; family E44-bin15; genus DAOUVR01. The sequence continues at coordinate 36,943 of CAZYLE010000001.1, read as the reverse complement.
CACGACCCACCTCCTGCCGCACTATCTGCGCCTCATTGGTTGAGACCCCGCAACGACCGTGCCCTGTATGGTCGTTTCAATCCCCTTACGAGGATTCAGGCCTTTTCCACTCTCACCTATGCCTGAGTATGCGCCCGAGCCAATATCTGATGCCTGCTGCTGCGCTCCAACATAGTATGGCTATCAAAAATAGAATGGCTCCTATGACTTCCTCGATTTTCCTTTCACTTCCTACACACATCAGGCAGCCAGAGAACAGAAGGCTAAGCCCCGCAAGCCCTAGCACTATTTGCAGAAATGTTCCGATGGTGCCTTTGAGTAGGTCTTTCACAATTGCACCAGTATCCATAGCCTGAACATTATCGTGTTTCAATCCCCTTACGAGGATTCAGGCCTTTTCCACAGTACCCTTAAACGAGAACTTCATTGTGCTCCTTTCTCTTATCATGACCTATACAAAATACTGGCAAAACAGGTTGAAGTAAGAAACAGTGATGAAAAGGATAAATATGGTAGCTGAGACAAGGGCAACAAGGAAGAGTCCTATGACAATTTGTCCTGCTAAGTTATGCCTGCTTTTCTTGAGCAAGGACTTCACTCTATCCTTCCCAAGCACGAAATATACAGTAACCAGAGTAAGACAGATGAAGAGAAGTGCTATGCCAATCATTCTGCTCCTTTCGACTGAGAGATGGTTTCAATCCCCTTACGAGGATTCAGGCCTTTGCGCCGCGGTGCCACAGGCGCTGGGCGGGCCTACCTGCTGCCCACGTCGCCCGGCGCTGGCTGAGGCCGGCGCCCGAATGAATATGCATATTGTAGCGACGGGGCCACGCTCGCCACGGCAGGCCGCGGAGCCGTCCCGCAGTCCGTATCGGAGCAGTGTATGCAATGGCACTTATAGCACAGGCGCTGCTGCTCTGTCAAGCAGGGTGGTGCCGCCTACTCCCCGAATGTCTCAAAAGACACAATCTCATCAAGGGGTTTGCGGGTCTTGGGGTTTCCCGGGCTTCGGAGAAAGCCGAGCGACAGCAGGGCAACGACCAGGTATTCGTCTGGAACCTGGAGAATCTCTCTCACCCTTTCCTGAGAGAAGGCCCCGATCCAGCAGGTGCCCAGCCCCTCATTCACTGCGGCAAGGGTCATGTGGTCCACCGCGATGGCAACGTCAACGGCATATGCCGGTACGCCGCACATCATGACGTATTCCGGTCGGGTGGCCACCGCGGCGATGACGACAGGCGCCTCACGAACCTGGCGCTGGCCGCTGGATGCTTCCGACAGCTCCTGCCGCCGCCCGCGGTCTCTCACCACGACGAACTTTCTGTCCTGCCTGTTGGAAGCCGATGGCGACAGGCGGGCTGCCTCGAGGACCTTCTTGAGCTTCCCCTCTGGCACGGCTGTATCCCGATAGTCCCGGATGCTCTGCCTCTTCTCGATGGCTTCCGCAACGTCCATGGTGTGTCCTCCTATTGATATCTGCGCAGTGCCCGGTGGTGTGGCGGTAATGATAGCAGTGTGGCCGGCCAAATACAAACCACGCGCCGGCCGGTGATGTGCGGCTCCGTTCGACAGTGGCCGGAAGCCGGCAAGGCGTTGTATGCTTGACAGCCACGTCCAAATTTGCTTAACTTGGCGGCAATAGGTCGTTTGCGCGTAGAGCTGAGACGGCTTCTATTGGCAAGCGCGCTTGGAGAGTGTGGTGTCGCGGGGAAGTGTCGGAACCGGTAGACGAGCATGACTTAGGATCATGTGCCTTGTGGCGTGGGGGTTCGAGTCCCCCCTTCCCCACGTGATCAGGGTCATCGAGAGCAAATGGAGGCTCTATGACGGACTCAGAGCGGGCCACTGGCCTGAGGTCGCGAGACCGGAATGGGAAGGTCCAGTAATCGCATAAGGAGGGAATCGCATGGAGACCGATGTCGCCAACAAGGATTCGAACGTCCAGTCGATGCGTGTGATCTTCGTGGTCATGGCCCTCGTAGGAGGTCTCACGGGGTCTTTATGGCTTCTGTCGCGCTTTTATCGCCACTGCTATGGCTACCGCAACAAGAGCTATGAGGCCCAGTCCGATGAGCAGCCAGGGAAGGTAGGTATGGAACCAAAGCAGCTTGGTGCGATTGCTCGCCGCGAGATCCACCAGCTCCGCTATGCTCTCCTCGGCAAACGAGGTGGTGCCGATGAAGACAGGATCCTCACCCATCATAGGGACACGCACGGTGGTAAGACTATCGTTGGTTATCGTAATCCCAGTTACCGGCTCCACCCTGAAGGTGATGGTGGTGTCCATCGTTCCCTCAACGGGCATTTGCTCGGTCGCGGGAGCGACTATATCCTTCTCGTCAATCCGAAAAACCAGCACCTTGAGCCCCCTGAACTCCTCCTCGGCTACGAAATAGGCATCCAGGGCGGCAGCCGCCTTGGGGTTCCAGACGGGATAGCTCTGCTCCTTGCTCACCCAGGAGGGGAAGCCGAAGCCCCCCTCCCTGTCCATATCTCCCAGCCCGGGCACATGCTGACGAGTGGAACGGTCTACGGCGAGGTCGTCCTCGCTGCCGAACTGCTCTGAAAGGTCGGTGCCATCCTGGGCGTGGGTGAAGGTTACCACCTCCTTGATGAGAAGAGCGTTGCCCTCCACGCCAACCGACTCATGATCCCTGACCATTATAATTGGAATCTCTTGGAGTTGTTGTGCCGCCAGGTCGTATACGTTGAAGTTGCCATCGAAGTAGATCTTTCGCTCGTAATCGGCAGGCATCTTCGCAAGGGCAGGAAATATGACCGTCATCCACAACAATCCAAACACGACAAGAATGATCCCTGCTATCGCCGGTGCCATCAGATACCACTTTTTCAGCAAAGCCATGCTACTCCTCCTTCGACCCGCAACCGAGCGAACTTAGCTTCTCCTTCTCACCATCCCGAACACCCCTTCTTCTCAAGCATCTGCCCCTTCTGGCCTATGCCCTATTCTCTGTTCCCGCAGCGCCGCCAGGGCTTCCTGTAGCGCCCGCAGATTCCCATAGTGGCCGGGAACATTACCATCCCGAAACTCAGAACGTGTCACTATGGCATGCTCCGCCTACTAAGTGGTTATCAATTGGTAGGCCTTCAATCCATGGTAGAAGTGTACCGGGGTTTCTCATTTCAATCCACAGTAAGGCAATCCTCGTGGCTCAATGCTATTGGCGCTGATGATATGCCCGCTGCACCCAGTTGTCAAGCCTGCGTCCTCTATATATCTGAACGAGACCACTTATCTACAAGCCAGTTTGATATGGTAAATGCAGGAGCAAAAAGCTGTGCAGGCGATGCCAATACTAGCCAGTGGCTTCCACATTAGCAATTGGAGGGGGTAGGTATGTATTTGACACTGACGCTCAATCGGCGTTCAACTATATAGTTACAATCGCCCAAACGGGGGCAAGGCGCAGCCCCAACATGTCATCAGCGTTCAGCGTTTAATCATTTCTGTGAGTTTTACAAACTCCTCCATTGGAATCAGTGTCCAGGTCTCAGCTTGCCCGTTTCCTTGTGGCGCGAAGGACAGGGGCATACCTGCGGCGGCTTTCTCGTTGGGCGCTTCGTATATAAACATCATGTCATAGCGCACAGGGAAATTATAGGCGCTAATGGAATTGAATCACATCTATTCGGCTATCTTTCTTCCTGAATCCTAATTCTTACAGAAATCGCCAATTCTTTTCAGCCCTTATGATGTGAATTTGACCTGTGTTGCATACATCGGCATCAATGCACCTCATTTCGGCTGCGCCTTACCCTATAGTATTCCCGCAGGTTTGAGTTTGCTGTTGAGGTTCCAATCTATTCCTTACGCGTGTGTTTATCAACAAGTATCAAAGCTTCTCGGCGCAGGATGTTATTCTTTCCATGTCGAGTTCGATGCCCAGGCCCGGTTTTTGTGGCACGGAGATGTATCCCTGCTCATCGACTAGGAAGGGCTCGGCAAGCATGAAGTCCCTGGCCTCGGGCACCCACCCTGGCGGCTCGTAGGGGTATTCACAGTAAGTGCAGTTGGGCGCCGATGCCATGAGCTGGAGGTTGGCCGCCAGGCCGAGACCATTGGTCCAGGTATGGGGGCTGAACTCCAGGCTATATGCCTCCGCCATGCCGGCCACCTTCTTGCCGTTGAGGATACCGGTGCTCAGAGTGACATCGGGCTGGACCACGTCGAGGCATCCGCCGCTGATGAGGTCACGGAACTCGTGCAGGTCGGTATTGAACTCGCCGGTGGCGATGGGGACAGTGGTGGAAGCGCGAAGCTGGGCATAGCCGTCATAGTCGTGCTTGTACAGGGGTTCCTCCAGCCAGCGCACCCCTAGTTCTTCGAAGCCATGCGCTTCAGCGATAGCGCGCTTCAGGCTCCATCGCGGATAGGGGCCGAAGCCGTGGATAGGCCAGCCCTGATTGGCGTCGACCATCAGTACCATGTCATCGCCCACCGCCTTCCGCACCGTCTCCACCAGGGCAATATCGTCGCGCATCTCCATCGCTTTGACGCGCAGCTTCACTGCCTTGAAGCCCATCTCCTTGAGCTTGAGCACCTCCTCGGCGCGCTGCTCGGGTGGGTGGAGCTCGCCGGTGCTGGCATAGGCCAGTATCTTCTTTGGACCGCCGCCCAGCAGCCGATAGATAGGCTGCCCTGTCGCCTTGCCGATGATGTCCCACAGCGCAATCTCGGCAAACCAGCCCTTGTAGCCGAGAAAGGAAGCGCTGCGCAGCAACCGTAGCGTATCCTCAATCTGAAACGGGTCGCGGTTGAGCAGGAAGGGACGAATCAGTGACACCAGCCCCTTGGTCTCATCGAGGAAACCGACAGAGGCGCAGTATCCCTCAATCCCCTCATCGGTTCGTAGGATTAATATCAGACATGAGTTGCGCGACTGGGGATAGCCTGGGATCCAGGTGGGGTAGAATGTTTCGGGAAGTGGATAGTGACACAGGTAGGCTTCAACATCAGTTATCTTCATCTCGAACCTCCTTTAACACGGATAGCCCCTGTTATATCAAGAAATTGCGTCCATGTTGCTTGTGGTGTGATTTCTTATGGAACTCCTGTTAGCTATAGCCAGAGGACTTCAGCCACGTCCCCCTAGTAGCTAACGGATTTGCCATACTTCTCCCTCAGCACCCTCTTCAGAACCTTCCCGGTGGGATTTCGGGGCAGGGCATCGACGAAGTCTACCGACTTAGGCTTCTTATAGCTGGCCAGATGGCTCTTACAGAACTCGATGACCTCCTCCTCGGTAAGCTCCTCCCCCTCATTTAGAACCACTACAGCCTTGGGCGATTCGCCCCATTCCTCATCATGAACGCCGATAACCGCACACTCCAGAATCTTGGGATGCTTATACAACACCTCCTCGATCTCGGCGGGGTAGATATTCTCCCCTCCGCTGATAATGGTATCCTTTTTTCGGTCGACGATGTAGATAAACCCTTCTTCATCCTGTCTAACCAGATCGCCGGAGTGGAACCATCCGCCCCGCATAGCTTCTGCGGTGGCCTCAGGGTCATTGTAGTACTCTTTCATAACTGTCGGCCCTCGATAGACGGCTTCACCGACAGCTCCTATGGGGACATCATTATCTTCGTCGTCTACCACTCGTATCTCGATAAAGGGAATGGCTTTGCCTACCGATGTCTCTCGACCCTCATATTGGCTGGGCGCAAGCCCTGAGACCACCGGGCTCATCTCGGTCTGTCCGAAAAGGTCAAAGATCTTGACCTTGGGAAAGCGGTTCATTATTCGCTTACGGGTCTCCGTGGGCAGAATTGCCGCTCCTGTAATCCAAATTTGGAGGGAACTGGCATCGTACTTATCCAGGTCGGGTAGCATCAACAGGAAGTTGGCCATGGCGGGCACCAGGATGATTGCGTTTATCTTTTCCTCCTCGATGGTCTTCATGATGTAAGTGGGGTTGAAAACCTCGACGGGCAATACCAAGGTGGCACCGAGGAAAAGAACTACCTGACAGAAACCGAAGGCGGCAAGGTGAAATATTGGAGGAGCGGCGAAGCCAGTGGAGTTGGAAAGGTCGGAGATCTCTGGTTCGGAGAGGACAAAGGTACTTGCCAACATCCACATCGTCATTTCATTCTTGTGGGTCAGAACGGCCCCCTTGGGCCTGCCGGTAGTCCCTGCGGTGTACATGATGAATACCGGGTCCTCTTCCTCGACCAAAATCAGGGGTTCATCTTCAGGATAACTAGCGATCCAGGTTTCGTAGTGCAGCATATCTTCCACCGGCGTGTCGGTGATGGAAATGTATTTCGTTACCTGAGGGAGGTCTTGTTGAACTTCCTTTACCGTTTGCACAAAAGCATCCCCTATGATGAAGGCCTGTGCCTCGGAGTGGTTTACGATGTATGTCAGCTCTTCTGCATGAAGGCGGAAGTTGAGGGGCACAGCCACCGCTCCGATCTTCGCCAGGGCAAAATATGCCTCCATAAACTGGTTGCAGTTGAAGGCCAGTATGGCTACCTTACAACCCTTGGTAATGCCCACATCCAATAAAGCGTGAGCTAGTTGATTTATGCGAGCGTTAAACCGCTTATAGGTCAAGCGGGTATCTCCATATACCAGGGCCTCCTTGTCGGGGAATTTACGGGAGTTACGAGCTATCATCTCTCCCAGGAGGAGTCTACTTCCCAAGGCCTCGTCTATTTGTTGTTTGTCTTTCATGGATATCCTCCTTTAGAGGGGTAAGGCGGCTGGCGAGATGGTCGATGTTGTCGATTCTTTCCCTGCCATTGGGTGTTTGTGGTATAGCCTGAGATATCGCTGAATTGAGGCATACCAAAAAGTCGATTTGTTTTATTCTGATTGGCTATGGCCAGAGGACTTCAGCCACGTCCTCCAGTCCCAGCTCCAGAAGCTTACTTCGGCTGGGCTTCCCGCTATCAAGGTCCCAATCCATGGCTGTCAGATAGTCCTTGACCAGCGTCTCGATTTCCACGCTTTTGCCGGCGGTGGGTCCCTTGTCAAGAGGTGGGCGACCCTGCACCCGGTCGGGCATCTTGGAATCGGCAGGCTTCAGACCTTCGCGGACATTATAGGCCTGGCGTATGTTGGCGATCCTTTCCCCTGTCTTCAGCACCTCTTAGAGGTCATACTCCCACCCGGTTGCCAGGCTGAGAAACTCGGTGATGGCGCTAAAGTCCATGGACATGTAGCCGAAACTGCACAGTCCGGCGGAGTTGACCACATGCATCAGGACGCTGCCCATCTTATTCGCCTCGCCTCGGCCAGCCTGTGAACCGCGCTCCATCGGCGGGAACTCGATGCCGCCGGTTGGCCTGTATCCATAGCTGCCCTGGGTGTGGCGAGCGGGGGTCGGGTCGGCCGCATAGGGGGTGGCGTAGTGCAGGCGCGCCTTGGGGTCGTGCATCGGCACTTCCTGGCCGTGAATGTGGATGGCAAACTCCTCCGCCCCCTTGCCGATCTTCTCCGCTGCCACTTTGACCCCATCGGCGAGGACGTCGCCGAAGCCTTCACGTCTCACCAGCTTCTCAGTCATGGCCACAATGGCCTCGTCGTTGCCCCATGTGAGTTCGATTCCCTCGGTGTCCTTGCTGGTGATAAGGCCGTTCTCATAGCACTCGATGGCGAAGGCGATGGTGGCGCCGGCAGAGATGGTATCCATTCCATTGTTGTTGCATAGGTCGTTGGCCTTTATTATGGACTCCAGGTTGTCGTTGAGGCACATGGAGCCGAAGGAGCCCAGTGTTTCGTACTCCGGCTTGTGCACCCCAGCGGGATATTTGTATTTGCCTTTGCCTTCCTTCATCACTCCGCCACAGGCGATGGGGCAGCGCCAGCAGCCGTATCTTTTTTGCTGTTGACTGATGACGCTTTCATCGCTGATGGCAGCGCCATTGGGAAAATCCTCCTCGCCAGCAACAGCCCAGTTCTTCACTGGTGTATCTCCGACCCGAATCAGACCAGCGGTGCCGCCGCAAGTGCCATACTGGCGGAAAATCTGCGCTGCGCCTCCCAATTGGCGCTGGTGCCTTCTACTCGCCTCCTCCATTTTGGCTTTGTTAGCCAGTTGAACAGGCTGGTTGCCCCGTACTACAACAGCTTTAAGCCGCTTGGCCCCCATCACCGCTCCCAGGCCGGAACGACCGGCGGCTCTAGCCTCGTTGGTGATAATGCACGAAATGAGCGACAGCTTCTCTGCAGCGGGGCCAATGCAGGCAATTCTGGAATCTGGGCCATGCTCGGCTTTGAGTAGAGCCTCGGTTTTACGAATGTCTTTACCCCACAGGTGCTCCGCCTTTCGGAGTTCGGAGACTCCGTCATTGATGAAGAGGTAGACTGGCTGCGGTGAGATGCCGCAGAAGAACACCGCGTCGTAGCCGCTGAACTTGAGGTAGGGACCGAAATCGCCCCCTGAGTTGGCATCACCCCAGGTGCCGGTTAGTGGCGATTTGCCTACCACGGTGTAGCGAGAGCCGAAGAGAGCAGGGGTGCCGGTGAGCACGCCGGTAATAAAACCCAGATGTGCCTCTGGCCCTAGTGGGTCTATCTTGGGCCCCTGTCGGTCGAAAAGCATCCTGGCTCCAATGCCATAACCTCCCAGGAAGTCGTGGTAGACTCTTTCCCCTAGCGTCTCATCCTTCAGTTCGCCGTTGGAAAGGTCAACAAATAGAATCTTACCCATATATGCTCCAGACATTACCTTCCTCTTTCCAAATATTTTTCTTCGAAGCCTGGTGAACTGTAGCAGTCCGGGAAACTGGCCCATTGTTCTGTTCCTGACGGCTTCATTGAGTTATTGTGTATGGTTTGAATACTTCGCAAGAGTAGCAACATACTAGCGTTGTGCAAAGGTGCTGTCAACACGCTAGCTTGACTGTTTGGTCAGGCGCCCTTAAAATTGGCTATTATTTTGCGGCACAATGAGGAATGGTATCAGCTCTATGGAATCTATAAATGTGCTCGTTACCAGTGTGATAGGCGATGAATGTTTGCAGCAGATAGCTGAAGTCAGCCCCAATATAAAGCTGACCGATGTTTCAGGTCTACTCCGTGCTGAAAACGGGGGAGACCCCGTCTCAAAAGAGAAGCTCGATGATCTGCTATCCCAGGCTGAGGTGATCTTTGGCCTTAGACTCCCCCAAAACGTCGTTGCCCGAGCCCCTAGGTTGAAATGGATTCAGACCATGTCGGCTGGGGTAGACAGGTTTTTGGATACCGAGATGGTGGAGAGCCCGGTAATACTGACCAACGTAAGCGGCATTCATGCCACTCCAATCGGTGAATTCGTTCTTGGTCTAATGCTTATGTTTGCCAAGAACGCCCCATTGCATTTCCAGTTGCAGCAGAAAAAGCAGTGGAAGCGGCTTCCACCGTCGATATTACGCTCAAAAACGGTTGGAATTGTCGGGCTGGGTAGTATCGGGAAGGAGGTGGCACGCTTGGCGAAGGCCTTTGGTATGAGGGTCTTGGCCACCCGTAGATCGGCTAAGCGAGAAGGGCGGGCGAGGAATGTTGACATAATGTTACCTTCAAGTCAACTATGCCGATTGCTGGCGGAGAGCGACTTCGTGGTGCTTGCTGTGCCGGTTACGCCGGAAACTAACAAATTGATTGGGGAAAAGGAGCTTCGGGCGATGAAGTCTACGGCATATCTGATTAATATAAGCAGGGGTGAGATAGTGGATGAGGAGGCATTGATCCATGCCCTCGATGAGCATTGGATTGCTGGGGCCGGTCTGGACGTGTTCGCTACCGAACCCTTGCCCACTGACAGCAGGCTATGGGAGCTCCCCAATGTGATCTTTAGCCCTCACATTGCTGGTGGCATGGTGGACTACGCTACCCGAGCAACCGAGAGGTTCGTCGAGAACCTGGAGCGCTATGTGGACGGAAGAACACTGCTCAATGTAGTAGACAAGAAGAGGGGATACTAGAGGTCTTAGTGGATTGGCTTTAAGAGTGTATATTGCATCATTTATAGCAATGTCCTAGAATTAGTACTTTGTTAGGGGAACGATTGCAGGCCACGGTAGTATTCGATTTAGTTGCTATGAAAGAATTGAGCTATAAACTGGTGGAAAGTGAGAATGAGTTGCGAGGTGCCTTTGAAGTGAGGAGACGCGTGTTTGTCGAGGAACAGGGTATTGCGGAGGAAATGGACTTGGACGGCAATGATGGCAAGGCGCTTCAAATGGTGGTCAAGGACGGAGCGGAGGTTATCGGCACCGCCAGGGTTCAGTTGCTGAATGCCAAGCAGGCCAAGCTAGAGAGGATGGCTGTCCTGGACGGTTTCCGCCGCATGGGTGTCGGCCGGGCAATAGCAGACTTTATTATCGAAGAGCTAAGGAATAAGCAGGTAGAGCAAGTGGTTCTCCATGCCCAATACGGAGTCATTGCATTCTATAAGTCATGCGGATTTGAGGAGACGGGCTTGCCTTTTACGGAGGCTGGCCTAAAGCATATAAAAATGCAGAGGCGACTTTGATTCGATATAATGGAAGGCAGGGATTGTCATCTTGCAGTATAATATGCCAATAATAACAATGTTTCATATCCCTCACTCTACATGTGATTGTATGGGGAGGAGTTAAGAGCACTGTGGTTTTACTATATACGTGGGCCTGTCGGGTAAAAGAAGACAAAGGAGAGATATGATGGATGAAAAAAACGTGAATGAGGATGAATTTCTGGAGGAAGTTGATACAGAAACAAAAGGTTTCAAAAGTTGGCTGGGTAAGAAAGCCTGGCGCGGTATCAAACTCTGGCAGTTATTACTGGGCATTCTGGTGGTTATCATCCTCATGATAGGTTGTGGTGCTGGTGGATATTTCATTAGCTATTACCAGTCCTACGCACATGCTTATCACGCCGGCTTCGCTGAGGGCAACGATACTGGTTATGACTCGGGCTACGCAGCTGGCAACGTTACTGGCTATGACCTGGGCTACTCCGAAGGCGAGGATGAGGGTTATGATTTGGGCTACTCCGAAGGCGAGGATGAGGGTTACGCTGAGGGGACAGTTGATGGCTACGATGAGGCTAAGGACGACTTCTACTGGCCGCGCTATGATGAGGGCTACGACGACGCTAGAGACGCTTTCTACTGGCCGCGCTATAATCTGGGCCTCCAGGATGGCTGGGACGATTGCTATTATATATACGGCCCATAAAGACAGTATTGTTACACATCCATTCGTCCTCGTTCAATCCTCGTCATTCTTGGCAAGCGAAACAGGCTTATCTTTGATTTGCTGACTTGTATGACCAGGGATGATTAGGTGTGGCTGCTAATTCACGAACGGGGCTTATAGAGGTAGCACCCAACGCCTGGGCGGTAATCATGTCGGTCATACCGCCGGAGGGTGGAGGGCCGAACGCCGGTTTTATCCTGGCCGGCGAGCAAGTGATTGTCATCGATTCCCTTATCAGCCCCGGCTTCGGCCAGCAGCTTTCAGGATACATCCGCCAGGTAACTGACAAATCTTTTGCTTATCTTATCAATACCCACAGTCACGGTGACCACGTCTTCGGCAACCAGGTGTTCTCGCCCCCAGCTATTATCGTAGCTCATGAGAAGGTGCGTGAGACGCTTCTATCGCAGGGAGAGGCGATGGTCAAGTCATTTGCCGAGCGGCTCTCCGATATTGCTCCAGACATCAAAGATACAAAAGTAATGGCGCCCCATATAACTTATCGCCGCCACATGTCACTACACCTTGATGGCCGAACTGTCGAACTCATTCACCCCGGAGTAGCCCATACCGATGGAGATACTATAGTATATCTACCCGACGATAGGCTTCTCTATGCCGGCGACATACTTTTCAACCATATTTTCCCACCTATATTTGGCAGCAGTGCCGGCTGGATTACAGCTATTGAACAGATTGAAGCAATGGATATAGAGACTATAGTTCCAGGCCATGGGTTTGTTGCAACCAAGAAGGAAATGGGCGACCTGAAGCGGTGCCTTATCGAGCTGCGAAGCCAGGTGGAGGACTGCCACAATCGGGGTCTTTCCGCTGAGGAGGCCACCAAGCGAATCGACCTGCCCTACCTTGAGTGGCCTCGTGCTGAGCGTCTTCCCCTCGGGGTTCAAACTATTTATCAAGAGTTATTGGATGAAATAGGCTCGGACTGAGCATGTCAGCCCGAATGGGCTTCAAAAACCATCATTGAATTTTGACAACAACCATACAGCTATGGCAATTCTCCAAATACACCAAGTTATTTAAGCCCTATTCTATTGTCGATTCACCATATTGGCTTCCGCTTGCCGTGGCTGGCTTAGTCAGTTATCCTCTCTAGACAAGAAGCATTCTGGTTGAGTTGCTAAGCGCATATGACGAGTTGATGTATTGGAATCCAAAAAGCTTTATACCCACATCTTAGAGCGGATAACCTGGCATAAAGCATTTTTGGCTCGCTGTGGGGCCGACTGTAGCAGTGTTTCTTTACTATGCTGCTTAGCGAGGAAGACTAGGGTTTGGCCCCCAGCCTACCCCCGGCCATGGCTTTAGCTCCATGCGCATTTCTTCCAGCGCATATTGCCGCAGCTTTCGTAGCAGCTTTTGAAGCTGCGTGAGTTCCTCTCTCGATAAGGGGGACATTAGCTTGCCGATTAAAGAAAGCGCCACATCTTTGCCAGGGGCGACAAGTTCCCTGCCTTTGGCAGTTATTTGAACCTCGGTGAATGGGTGGCCTTTCTGCTTCGGCACACGCTTCACCAAGCCGTCTCTCTCCATGCGATTGAGCAGTCCAGCAACGGAGTGGCTTTTTCGAAAGAGGAAGCGGGATATTTCAGCAGGGATCAATGGTGAAGGATGATCCGTGCAAAGCCACAGGACATTGAGCTTTTCTGGAGTCAATCCAACCTTTGCCAGCTCCACTTCAAGTACCCGGTACATTGCGGGCCAGGTTTGGGTAACCAG
>CAZYLE010000001.1:22186-23997 GCA_964648675.1 uncultured Dehalococcoidales bacterium | reverse complement strand
TACAACGAGACCTCCTTTTCCTGTTAGGAAATAGAAAATATCACAAAAACGCTTTCAATGCAAGTGCATTAAAACAGTACGGGGCTAAACATAGTTCAAAGCAACCGTCATTATAAGAATTGCTAGAGATGTCACTCTGCTTATCGATATAAGCGATATGCATTTAACAACTATAAACATTATATCAGATATGGGTGGATAGGGCAAGGCTGAAGAGGGGAACGCCTGGTCGAGACGTCGAAAGCAAGAAGTTCCTGCAACAGGATTATAAGCAGGCTGATTTTTTAAGCATACCACACCCACAATTGATGGTGCTTATTTGACCCCAGTGGTGATTTAGCTACCTTTCTTTCGATATGTTGACCTGTCAGTTGAAGCGATAGCAAAGAAGAGGTATAGTATGTGAAAAATACTATTGGAGGCCTGTGGTTGAACCTTTCTGTCGAGCTTGCTCCGCATAATAAGCGAGGGTTGCAACTGAAAAACCCGGTGATGACGGCGTCAGGCACTGCAGGCTACGGCATGGAGTATGCCGAATTGGTTGACGTTGAGAGGCTGGGTGCCATCGTCTCGAAGGCGATTACACTAAAGCCTCGTTGGGGCAATCCCCAAATACGCCTTGCTGAAACAGCGTCGGGGCTTCTTAATTCTATTGGTCTTCAAAACGTCGGAGTCGATGCCCTTATCCGGGAGAAAGCGCCTATCTGGGCCACGTGGGATGTCCCGGTGGTCGTGAACATCGCCGGGGAGAGCATAACGGAATACGGCGAGCTTGCTGGCAAGTTGGAAGGGGTCGCGGGAATCAGCGGCATCGAGATAAATATAAGCTGCCCCAATGTTGCCATGGGAGGGATGGAGTTTGGTAAAAGCCCTGAATTAGCCGCTGTGGTGACCGAGGCGGTGAAATCGGGGACTAGCCTGCCCGTCATTGTCAAGCTAACTCCCAATGTGACCGATATCGCTGAGATTGCGCAAGCTGTTGTGGAGGCTGGAGCCGATGCCATATCCCTGATCAATACACTGACTGGTATGGCTATCGATATCACCAATCGAAAGCCCTTTCTCGGAGGCATCAGTGGTGGACTATCGGGGCCGGCCATAAAGCCTATCGCCCTCTATATGGTGTATCAGGTTTCCCAGGCGGTGGAGGTCCCAATAATTGGCTGTGGAGGCATTGCCTGCGTCGATGATGCTTTGGAGTTCATCATGGCTGGGGCGAGTGCAGTCCAGATGGGTACGGCAACCATGGTTAGCCCCAATGCTCCACTCGAGGTTGTCGACGGTTTAGAGCGTTTCATGGAGAAAGAGGGGATACATGACATCGCCGAGCTAGTTGGGGTGGCAAGGCTTTCTTAGCAGATGGGGAACTGCTATAATATTTCATTAAACGTGACTGTGAGGGATAAATTGAGAAGCGACATTATAAAGCGCGGCGTGGAGCGCGCACCACACCGTTCCTTGTTACGCTCACTGGGGTGCACTGACAATGATTTGGACCAGCCCTTTATCGGTATTGTGAACAGCTTCAATGAGATAGTGCCAGGACACATTCATCTGAATATTATTGCCGATGTGGTGAAGGGTGGGGTAAGAAGCGCTGGGGGAACTCCATTTGAGGTGAACACCATAGGTGTGTGCGATGGCATTGCCATGGGGCATGAAGGGATGAAGTACAGCCTACCCAGTCGCGAACTCATCGCCGATTCGGTGGAGATCGTGGCCCAGGCCCACGCCTTTGACGCGTTGGTTTTTATCCCTAACTGTGACAAGATCGTACCTGGAATGCTGATGGCTGCGGTGAGGCTCAATAT
>CAZYLE010000001.1:20690-22176 GCA_964648675.1 uncultured Dehalococcoidales bacterium | reverse complement strand
CAACATTCCCTCCATCTTCATCAGCGGCGGCCCTATGCTTGCAGGTCGCTGGCAGGGTAGAATTCTCGATGTGAACAGTATATTTACCGCCGTAGGCAAGGTAGCTGCAGGTGAAATGAGTGAGGAAGAGCTCGACGAGCTAGAGCGGGTGGCATGCCCTGGCTGTGGTAGCTGTTCCGGAATGTTCACCGCCAACACCATGAACTGCCTCACTGAGGCGCTGGGGATGTCGCTTCCCGGAAGCGGTACCATCCCCGCTGTTGATGCTCGACGTATCGGCCTGGCCAGAGAGGCAGGGAGACAGGTTATGGAGTTACTGGCCAAGGGTATTTGCCCTCGCGATATCGTCACCAAAGAGGCAGTTGAGAATGCCTTCATCGTGGACATGGCACTGGGGGGGAGCACCAACTCTGTTTTACATCTCATGGGTATTGCCTATTAGGCGGGGATCGAGTTTCCCCTATCAGAGATAAACAAGGTAAGCCAGAAAACACCACATCTGGCCAGGCTAAGTCCGGCTGGGGATTA
This sequence comes from uncultured Dehalococcoidales bacterium, assembly GCA_964648675.1. Lineage (GTDB taxonomy): Bacteria > Chloroflexota > Dehalococcoidia > E44-bin15 > E44-bin15 > DAOUVR01. Next base: position 21,648 of record CAZYLE010000001.1, on the reverse strand, counting down.
TCATATTGAGGATCTAGACCTTGCTGGTGGCATACCGGCAGTGATGAAGGAGGTCAGAAGCATTTTAAATATGGGGGTTAAGCGGGCATCGGCTAAGTCTATGGATGAGGAGCTTTCAGGAGCAAAGGTGCGGGATAACGAGGTTATTCGCCCCATTTCCCAACCGCACTCCCCAACGGGCGGGCTCACTATACTATTCGGCAACCTGGCACCAGAGGGTGGAGTGGTGAAGAGAGCTGCCGTGGCTCCCCACATGCTGACCCACAAAGGTAGGGCAAGGGTATTCGACTCTGAAGATGAGGCAACCCAGGCCATTCTCGCTGGTGCCATTAAGCCGGGCGAAGTGGTGGTCATTCGCTATGAGGGACCAAAAGGAGGCCCGGGGATGAGGGAGATGCTTGGACCGACATCGCTGCTAAGCGGGATGGGGCTTGATGATAGTGTGGCCTTAATCACCGATGGTCGATTCTCGGGGGCGACAAAGGGAGCTGCCATCGGTCATATCTCGCCGGAGGCAGCTTCAGGAGGCCCAATCGCTGCCCTTAGAGAAGGTGATATGATAGTCATAGATATCACGTCTAACAAGATAGACGTGGAGTTGACCGAGGAGGAGATAAAAAAGCGACTTTCCCAGCTTCCCAAATTTGAGCCAAAGATAAAGACAGGTTACCTTGGGCGCTATGCCGAAAGGGTGACCTCAGCGAGCAGAGGAGCGGTGTTCGAGAGATAGGGGGTTGTCTTTAGAGGACATGAACAAACCGGAAGAAACTGTCGTATATACTGACCACGCTCTTCAGCGGATGTCAGTTAGGGGAATAGCAAAAGAAATGGTGGAAGCGGCATTGGTCAGCCAAGAACAGACAATGACAGGATATAGAAACAGAACCTTAGCTTACAAGAGCTTTGGCGATAGGAGAATTAAAGTTATATATGCCGTAGAAGATGAGAAGTTTGTTAT
>CAZYLE010000001.1:10149-20680 GCA_964648675.1 uncultured Dehalococcoidales bacterium | reverse complement strand
CGATGCGATGTACATTAAATTTTATGATGGTGATTTTATTGCTAATAAAGAGGTTGAAGAGGGGATTATACTGGACTTTGGCCAGGGGAATATGCTATTGGGGATAGAGATTCTAGAGGCTAGCATGCGCTTCCGCCCTGAAGATCTAGCGAAAGTGGAGATTCAAATGCCTTTAAATTTAGCAGCCTTGACAGCCTTGAAAGGAGGGCGAAAAAAATGAGATGCTGGATTCTTCAATGTAATCCTTCTACATATCGCATATTTAAGTATTGGGAAGAACTCCCAGATAATCTGGATGCATGGAGCGTAGGGCGATATGAAAAGGATGTCAAAATTGGCGATACAGTATTTATTTGGGTAGCGAGTGGAGGGGGGATATGTGAGAGAGGTATTTATGCAGTAGGCGAAGTAACTGCTCCTCCTATGAAAGATAGGAGACGCTATAACTACGAGCCGCCTTATTTTATAGATAAAGCAGAGGAACGAAGGCTTTCAAAGCTACCAAGACTTGAGCAACGTTACAAGGAGCTTTTCCCAGATAAGCCTTTGCTTGCAGAAGTCATGCGAAACCACTCAGTTTTGAAAGATTTGCTTATTTTACGGATGCATCGGAGCGGTATTTACAAGCTTACCGAGGAGCAATGCGAAGCCATTAAAAAGCTGGTGGGGAAATTATAACAACCGACTAATAACGGAGTGAGTGCTGAAATTCACCTTAAAGATGCCCAGAGGCTTTATCAGACGGCTACGTGTGAGTTTGAGAAGGCGAAAGAGAAAAAATGACAGCACAGTTTTAAGGGATGCCTGTGTTAAAGGTTGCCTCTCCACCATAGATGCTGATAATGCGCTTTTAATTAAAGGGGGCGTTACAGACGAAGAGATGCCTAGGGCTGATAAGGGAAGAAGGTTTATGGTCAATAAATATGCTGAAAGGGAATTGAGATACATTTATTACTCGCTAAGAGATAACCTCCACATCGAGGGCTACTATGATGGCTAATTTAGCTTTGACGAAGTAGAAAGGCAATTGGATAATATGAACTTATTAATTCAAAAGGTAGAGAAATTGCAGTCTGAATAAAGGATGAGAATATGAAGCTAAATGGAGCGCAAATACTGTGTGAAAGCCTTTTGAAAGAAGGGGTAGAGGTTATGTTTGGTATTCCTGGTGGGGCACTTATCCCCTTCTTTGATGTTCTGCCCCAATACCCCAAATTGCGCCATATCCTGGCACGCCATGAGCAGGGGGCAGCTCATGCCGCCGAAGGTTATGCGCGAGCCATAGGGAAGGTAGGGGTGTGTATTGCTACCTCAGGCCCAGGAGCTACCAACCTGGTTACCGGTATCGCCAATGCCTATCTTGATTCCGTACCCATAGTAGCACTAACAGGGCAGGTAGCAAGGCCTTTCATTGGCAAGGATGCCTTTCAGGAGATCGATATAACGGGCATTACCCTGCCTATCACCAAGCATAACTATCTGGTGATGGCGGCTGCCGATTTGGCTGGTGTAGTTCGGGAGGCCTTCCATATAGCGCGCACGGGAAGGCCAGGCCCTGTTCTCATCGACATACCGCGCGATGTCTTTATCGAGGAGGCGGAATTCCGTTATCCAGACAAGGTCAACCTGCGGGGTTACAAGCCAACGATTCAGGGTCATCCGGCGCAGATAAAGAAGGCGGCGAACTTGATCAACGAAGCATGTCGCCCGCTCATCATCGCTGGCAGAGGAGTGCTGATCTCCGGAGCCTCCGCTCATCTCAAGGAGCTAGCGGAAAAGGCTCAAATACCGGTGATTACCACCCTTCTTGGAATTGGTTCCTTCCCCGAATCGCATCTTCTGAGCCTTGGCATGTTGGGGATGCATGGTACGGCATACGCTAATATAGCGGTAAATGCCGCCGATCTCATTATTGCTATTGGGATGCGGTTCGATGACCGAGCTACGGCAAAGGTGTCCAGCTTTGCTGCTCATGCTAAGATCATTCATATAGACATTGACCCGGCGGAGATCGGGAAGAATGTGAAGGTAGATGTACCTATAGTGGGCGATGTGGGGGCAGTTTTACAGGCTCTAAACAAAGAGATCACTCCCAAAAACCATGTGGAATGGGTCTCTCAGATCGACGAGTGGCGGCGTGACCACCCTTCACCAATGATCAGGGAGACGGATGATCTTATACCTCAGTATGTAATTCGCCAGATATACGAGGTTACCAAAGGGGATGCTATAATCGTAACCGGGGTAGGACAGAACCAGATGTGGGCTGCGCAGCACTTCGAGTACAATAGGCCAAATACACTGATTTCAGCGGGGGGCGGGGGAACGATGGGCTTTGAGCTTCCCGCCGCCATAGGGGCAAAGGTGGCGTGTCCTGAGGAAAATGTCTGGTGTGTCGCTGGCGATGGCGGATTTCAGATGACCATACAGGAGCTTGCTACTATAGATCAGGAGAACCTGGCGGTGAAGATAGCGATTATCAATAACGGCTTCCTCGGGATGGTAAGGCAGTGGCAGGAGCTATTTTATGAACGTCGTTATGTTGCCACCCCTCTCAGCGGTCCCGACTTTGTCAAGGTTGCTGAAGCCTACGGTATTGCCGCTTTGAGGGTGACAGATAAGGTTATGGTGACCGGCGCCATTGAGACAGCTATGGAGCACAACGGCCCATTCCTCATTGACTTTCAGGTCGAGCCTGAGGAGAATGTTTACCCTATGGTGCCTCCCGGCGCTGCCATTAACGAGGTTCTGGAGGAGCCCAGGAAGGAGGCTAGAGTAGTATAATGGCCAAGCATAGCCTAATAGCGTTAGTGGAAGACAAACCTGGAGTGTTGAACCGGGTAGCTAGCCTTTTCCGTAGGAGGGGTTTCAATATCGAAAGCATCGCCGTGGGACATAGCGAGACCCCGGGGCTTTCGAGGATGACTATAGTGGTTGATGGTACTGCTAGCTCAGTGGAGCAGGTCAGAAAGCAGCTCGACAAACTCATCGATGTGGTCAAGGTTGCTGACATCACCGAAGATAATCTGGTGGCTCGGGAGCTTGCGTTGTTCAAGGTTAAGACTACTTCAGCCACCAGGAGCGAGATTCTGCAAATTGTGGATATCTTCAGGGCGAACATTGTGGATGTTGCCTCCGCTTCCATGATGGTAGAGGTCACTGGGGATGAGGACAAGGTGGATTCCCTGTTTCGCTTACTTAAGGGCTTTGGCATTCGGGAGGTCGCCAGAACCGGGAGAATAGCCATGGCGAGGGGATTGGGGGGGCCAATTATGGTGAAGGTAAAGCCAAAGAGAGGCCGCCCCAAAAAGATAAAAGGCGCTGACGAAATATCGAATCTATAAGGAGAGAATTATGGCTAAGATTTATTATGATAGCGATGTGGACATGAGTTTACTCGATGGGAAGACCATCGGCATCATCGGCTTCGGTAGCCAGGGGCATGCCCACGCCTTGAACCTGAAAGATAGCGGCTGTCAGGTTATGGTTGGTGAGCTTGAGGGTAGTGAGCCCTGGGTAAAAGCCTTTGAATCTGGACTTAAGGTGGCGACCGCTGATAAGGTGGCGAAGGCCTCCGATATTATCGTGATGCTTGTCCCAGACCAACTCCACCGCCAAGTCTATTACAGCTCGATCGAGCAGGGACTCACTAAGGGCAATATGTTAATGTTTGCCCATGGCTTCAACATCCACTACAATCAGATAATGCCACTGCCTGATATTGACGTGACCATGATAGCACCCAAGTGTCCCGGCCACATGCTGCGTCAATTATATACCGAGGGCTCTTGCGCTCCAGCGCTTGTCGCCGTCCATCAGGACGCTTCGGGCAGGGCTAAGGAAAAGGCCCTGGCCTATGCTAAGGGTATCGGCTGCACCAGAGCAGGAGTTCTGGAGACTACCTTCGAGGAGGAGACGGAGACAGACCTCTTTGGGGAGCAGGTGGTACTCTGCGGCGGTATCACTTCCCTGATAAAGGCGGCCTTTGAAACCCTGGTCGAGGCTGGATATCAGCCAGAGATCGCTTACTTCGAGGTCTGCCATGAGCTAAAGCTTATCATTGACCTCATCTACCAGGGTGGTTTTGCCTATATGCGCTATTCGGTGAGTGATACTGCCGAATATGGCGACTACTCTCGTGGGCCAAGGGTCATCGATGACTACGTCAGGGAGGAGATGTGGCAGATACTCAACGAGATTCAGGACGGCACTTTCGCCCGCGAATGGATCCTGGAGAACCAGGCGGGCCGCCCCAGCTTCAATGCTTACCGACGAAAAGAAGCGGCGCACGAGATAGAGGAAGTCGGCAAGAAGCTCCGTGCCATGATGCCATGGCTCAATAAGTAGGGAAGGGGTCAGAGATTTCATCACTAATTTCTGAATTCCTCGTGGATAAGCTCCTTAAGTAAAAAGTCTGACCGGTAGTCTAGAGAAACCCTATAGCTATTAGAGAGGGGTGGGGAAATGCTGGCGGGGGAACACCGGTCAGAGCAGATTACATCGAATCCCTTGAAAAGATTGTGAAGTATATACAATAATTGCAACCGGTAACATTAGAAGGAGAAGGAAATGGAGCGCGTGATCATCTTCGACACCACACTGAGAGACGGAGAGCAGGCCGCAGGTGGAGCGTTGACCCTTGAAGAGAAGCACGAGATCGGTCATCAACTCCAGCGGTTGGGGGTGGATATCATCGAGGCTGGCTTTCCCCACACCTCACCGGGAGACTTCGCCGCTGTGCAGCTTCTGGCGCGGGAACTGCGGGACTGCCAGATTGCCGGGCTCTCCGGTATAAAGGAGGAGCAGATTGACTCAACGTGGAACGCTCTGAAGGAAGCAGAAGCCCCCCTTCTCCACGTTGTCCTGTCTACCTCCGATATTCACCTCAAACACCAGCTACACATCAGCCGCGAAGAGGCACTCGAGCTATCGGTTGAGGCGGTGAGATATGCTAAGCGTTACTGTAGTGCGGTCGAGTTCTCAGCGATGGATGCCACGCGCAGCGACTGGGATTACCTCTGCCAGGTGCTGGCGGCCACCATAAAGGTCGGGGCCACGGTGGTGAATATTCCCGACACCGTGGGCTATATCCAGCCAGACGAATTCGGTGACTTAATCGGGTATGTACGGAAAAATGTTCCCGGGATTGAGAAGGTCACCCTCTCGGTTCACTGCCACGACGATCTGGGGCAGGCAGTGGCCAATTCGTTGCGTGCCATCCAGTGCGGGGCGCGCCAGGTAGAATGCACCATCAATGGGGTGGGAGAGCGGGCTGGCAATGCCGCTCTGGAGGAGATAGTAATGGCTCTCAAGACCCGTGGCGATTTCTTCCACCTTACCACTAACGTCGACACGACACAAATCTATAAGACCAGTCGACTGGTGAGTAACTACATGGGCATGGAGGTGCCGCCCAATAAGGCGATTGTGGGGGCTAATGCATTCGCTCATGCTTCGGGACTGCACCAGGATGGCATGCTCAAGGAAAGGACTACTTATGAAATCATGACGCCAGACAGTATTGGGGTGGGTGGCAGCAGGATCGTGCTGGGAAAGACCTCGGGGCGCCATGCTTTGCGCGAGAAGCTGCAGGAACTTGGATACGAGCTTGGTAGCGATGACTTCACCCGTGCCTTCGCCGCCTTCAAGGAGCTGGCGGACAAAAAGAAGGAAGTCACTGAGCGTGATCTGGAGTCCATGGTTGCCGAGGAATTGCGCACCATATCGGAGACCTACCACCTGCAGCAAGTACAGGTTTCCTGTGGTGATAATAGTGTGCCAACGGCAACGGTGAAGCTCGTTGCGCCCGACGGGGAGGTGATTGCTGATGCCGCCCTGGGTGCAGGACCAGTGGACGCGGTGTACAAAGCGATAAACCGCCTGGTGCAGGTGCCCAATACGCTTACTGAGTTCAGCGTAAAATCGGTTACCCAGGGTATCGATGCCATTGGCGAGGTGACCATCAGGATCGAGAGTGATGGTCGAACATACATTGGTCGGGGTGCCTCCACCGACATCATAGTTGCCAGCGCCAAAGCATATATGAACGCCCTCAATCGGCTATTGGCGGCAAAGGGCAAAGAGTAGGGGGTGCGAATGGATGAGGAGAAGCTCAAGCAGCGTATTACCGGCCTGGAGCGCACTGGCAAGTTGCTGCTGGTGCTGGTCATAATGAGCCTAAGTATCAGCTTCATCGCCTTGATATTAGTCTTGGTGATGGTGCTCGCTACGTGGTAGCCAGCACAAAATCAGAAGAGAAGAAATGGCGGAAATAAAAACCGATGCTACCCTCAGATTTAAGGGATGTCGCGATGATGGCAGCGCGCTGCAGTGTAAGATAAGGACATATGCCTAAAAGCAGGATAACAAGAGCTGCGCCCGGCGCGCTGAATTCGAGTCCTGCGAGAAGCTAACCTTCCTCGAACCGGGCCATGAGGATGAACACCTCAAGAACCTGAGGAAACTCAAGAAGGCCATGTCCTGGCTGCCATGGATAGGAGGTGATCTTTGCCCCCTGAATTAGAGATGGTGCTACGCCTTTTACTGGCGGTGGCACTGGGAACGGCAATAGGTTTCGAGCGGCAGCACGCCAAGAAGCAAGCTGGGCTTCGCACCCATGTACTGGTCTGTATGGGCGCTGCCATTTTCACCATCGCCTCAATATACGGATTCGGGCCTGGTGCGGACCCAGCACGAGTAGCCGCGGGGATAGTTGTGGGTATTGGGTTTGTGGGCGCAGGGATGATTATGCGCACACAAGAGGGAATCGTGGTCGGTTTGACATCCGCTTCCAGCATCTGGGCAGTTGCCGCTATAGGGCTTGCCGCCGGCGCAGGCCTGTATATATTGGCTCCGGTGGCTACTTTGATTGCGCTAATTGTTCTTAGTCTTCCTAAGAAGATAGGAGGAGAATGACAGGATCAACGCTATCCGAGAAAATACTCGCTGCCCACTGTGGTAAAAAGAAGGTCAGCCCTGGCGAGTTCCTAAATGTCAGGGTTGACCTCGTTATGGCAAACGATGTTACTGCCCCCATCGCCATCAAGGAGTTCGAGCGCATCGGTGTCTCTAAAGTCTTTGACCCCCAGAGGGTGGTAATGGTCGCCGATCATTTTGTCCCCAATAAGGACATCGCCTCAGCAGAGCAGGCGAAGATGATGAAGGAGTTCGCCAAGGAGCTGGGATTAGTGTACTTTGAGACTGGTAGAGGTGGTATCGAGCATGTACTTCTGCCGGAGCAGGGACTGGTGATGCCCGGCGATGTGGTCGTCGCTGCGGATTCTCATACCTGTACCTATGGCGCTCTGGGGGCTTTTGCCACCGGCATGGGTTCAACCGATATCGCCTGTGCCATGGCAACGGGCAATATATGGATGAAAGTTCCTCCGACTATCAAGTTCGTCTATCATGGCCGGGCGAGAAAATGGGTCAGCGGAAAAGATTTTATTCTATATACCATCGGTGACATCGGCGTCGACGGAGCGCTATATGCCGCGATGGAGTTCTGCGGAGAGGCCATCGACGCTCTTCCTATGACTGGCCGCTTCACCATGGCTAATATGGCTATCGAGGCTGGTGCCAAGGTGGGTATCTTCAGGGTCGACAACAAGACATTGGCTTATGTAAAAACTCGTGCCAGGCGTGGCTACAAGGTGTACGAGCCCGATGAAGATGCTCATTATGAAAAAGTCATCGAATACGATGTCTCCACTATCGAGCCTCAGGTTGCCTTTCCCCACCTGCCATCGAACACCAGGCCTATAAGCGAGGTGGGTGAGGTGAAGATCGACCAGGCGGTGATCGGCGGTTGCACCAACGGCCGCATCGAAGACATGGAGATAGCCGCCGAGGTGCTTAAATGGGGAAAGGTTCACCCTGAGGTGCGCTTAATAATCATCCCTGGCACTCAGGAGGTGTATCTGGAGGCTATGCGTCGCGGTCTCATAGAAACCTTCGTTCGGGTCGGGGCGGCGGTCAGCACGCCTACCTGTGGTCCCTGCCTCGGCGGATACATGGGAGTCCTCGCCGCGGGTGAAAGATGCATCTCAACCACCAATCGCAACTTCGTTGGCCGCATGGGCAGTCCTCAGTCAGAGGTCTACCTGGCAAATCCAGCGGTTGCCGCCGCCAGCGCAATATTAGGGAGGATTGGCAGTCCAGAGGAGGTAGTACGTGAGGGCTGAAAGCGTAGAGGCCTCGTATACCGCAAGGCACTATGCGCCACTGATTAAGGAACTCTGTGGGTCTAGGGTAGGAAAGGGAGAATGTGATGGCAAACGAGTTTGACCTTGAAGAATTCGCTAGAACTGCCGATAGGGTCAGGAAAAAGGCAATAGCAGAGAACAGGTTGGTTGACAATCCCTGTAATGCGGAGCTCAGGACATTAACCGAGATCGAGCCTGGCATCAGAAAGACGATATATGGTAATTTTGCTGCTGAAAGCGAACCCACCTCTAGAGCGGCGATGTTCACCAAGAATAGCGTTGATCATCCTTTCGGCGAGGAGGAAAGGCGACTGCTTGCCCAGTGTGAAAAGGCGCTTGCCAGGGAGAAGTTGATTTCCGTTGATAGGATTGTGGGCAACGAAAGCAGTGAAACAGTGGCTAGAATGGTTGTTCCGGTGAGATTTGCTCATCTCGCCTACGGTGGCGGGAATCTTTATCTGCCGGTAAATAGGAAAATCAAGTCACCAATATATCAGATAATATTCTTCACCGACGAGGCCTTTGAAGCCAACCGGTCAAAGCCGCTTGCCCAAAAGGATATCACCATAAGATTGGCCATGCTGGACGATGGAAGGGTTATCAAGATAGTCAGGAACAGTACCTACATAGGTGAATACAAAAAGGGGGTTTTCGCTGCCGAGGATTGGAACGTCAAAACTAGGAGAGGTGGTATCTTCTTGCACGCCGGTTGTAGGGAGGATTGCCTTCAGTCAGTCCACGGAGACTATAGAACTGTCAGAACGCTGCTTGTCGCATTGAGCGCCAACGGCAAGACAACCACAACCTGCCGCATCATAGCAAAGAAGGAAAGGGAGAGGTCCTGGCTTATTCAGGACGACGGTGGAGCGCTCATGCCTGATGGTTCTTTCCACGGCTTTGAGTTGGGAGGGATCTTTGCCAAAACAGAGGGCGTGAATCCAGGAGAGCAAACCGCGGTGTTCTACGGTTTGTTGAAACCAGAGACGCTGTGCGAAAACGTTTTTGTCACCGATGACGGGGACTACGACTTCTATAACTTCACCAGGACGTCGAACGGGAGAGCAGCCATACGGCGAGTGGATTTCCTGCATGCCAGCCCATACATCGATGTTGATAAGATTGATAACCTTATTCTCATAACCAGAGGGCCATTGATCCCAGCGATATCGAAACTGACTCGCAATCAAGCAGCGGCCTTGATGGTTCTGGGACAGGCAATGGAGTCGTCAGCGGGTGACCCAACCCAGGCAGGGCGGATAAGGAGCGAGTTTTTCTACGACCCGTTTGTCGCCGGAAACAGAGCGAAGCATGCCAACAGGTTTATTGAAATCTTGAGGGGCCTTCCTCATATGAAATACTACCTACTAAATACGGGAGGCGTGGGTGAAGAGGCTCAATACAAGGATATAAGGTTAGAACATACGATGGGGATATTGGACTCTTTGTTGAGAGGGGGTCTCGAGGAATGGGTGGATTCGCCTACCGGCTTCAAGGTGCCCAAGGCAATTAGGACGGTGGATGAAGTCTACATGCATCCAGAGAAGCTCTATTCGACAGCCGAATTTGAGGAAAAACAGAAAGAGCTTAACCGAATTAGGTGTGAAGCCATTGAGAAAATTGGTGATGGTCTGGACCGCAGAATTAGAGAAGCTTTTAAGTCCTGAAGGACATCCTCAACAAAGTGCCTACCTTGCAGGTCCAATGGTCGCCGCAATCGAAATATTGGTGGGGAGAGGAGGCAAAATAGTGAAAACATGTATCGGAACATTTAAGGGAGACGTGACTTGAAGCTAAAGGGCAAAGTGCACAAATATGGAGCGAATGTGGATACCGATGCCATTATACCAGCGAGGTACCTGAATATGTGGGAACCGGAGGAACTGGCGGCGCATTGCATGGAGGACATCGATGGCGAGTTCTTGAGCCGCATGCAACCGGGAGACATAATAGTGGCGACGACTAACTTTGGCTGCGGCTCGTCGCGGGAGCATGCCACCATCGCCATCAAGGCGGCGGGGATATCCTGCGTCATCGCGCAGAGCTTCGCTCGAATCTTCTTCAGAAATGCAATCAACATCGGCTTGCCTTTGCTTGAATGCACCCAGGCCGACGAGATAGAGCAGGGCGACGAGCTTGAAGTGGAACTGGAAAAAGGCGAAGTCAGGGATATCACCAGGGACAAGATGTACAAGGCTGAGCCCTACCCGGAGTTCATGCTGGAGATTATATCGGCAGGCGGGCTCATCGAGCATACCAAGAAGGCCCTTATGGGCAAGCGCTGACGAACGAATCAAGAAAATGAATTGTCATTCTGAGGGAGCGCAGCG
>CAZYLE010000001.1:345-10139 GCA_964648675.1 uncultured Dehalococcoidales bacterium | reverse complement strand
ATATAAGTAGAGATTCTTCGCTTCGCTCAGAATGACAGGAAGCCGAAGGGGCTCAGAATAACATTCGTGTATTGTCCAAAAAAAGGGACCAAAAACATAGATAAAGGTAGTAGCCTGGAGCCGATGCTCCAGGCGTTGTTGGAGCGGATGCTCCAATCTACCCGAGAAGAATAGTGGAAGTGCTTTCAAACAAAGAAGCAAGGAGGTCTAAGTGAGATTCAATATCGCTGTGCTTCCTGGCGACGGAGTCGGCCCAGAGGTAGCCGCCGAAGGGGTCAAGGTTCTTGAAGCGGTGGGCAAGAAGTTCGGGCATTCATTCCATCTGGACTATGCCCCTATCGGGGGAGTGGCTATAGATGAATTCGGGGTAGCTCTCCCACAGGAAACCCTCGCCAAGTGCAAGAAAGCCGATGCGGTTTTCCTTGGGGCGGTTGGTGGCCCGAAGTGGGATGACCCCCGGGCTAAGATACGCCCCGAAGATGGGCTTCTCGGCCTGAGAAAGGCGCTCAAGCTCTTCGCTAACCTGCGTCCGGTGAAGGTACTCCCCATGCTGGTCGATTCGACCAACCTGAAGCCAGCGGTGGTTGACGGTGTTGACCTTATAGTGGTTCGAGAGCTAACCGGCGGTCTCTACTTTGGCAGGCCCAAGAAGCAGTGGCAGACAGCCACAGGCCGGAAGGCGGTCGATAGCTTGGTATACTCCGAAAAGGAGGTCGAGCGCATTTTGAGGGTTGGCTTTGAGATTGCCAGAACGCGGCGTAAGAAACTGACGTCGGTGGACAAGGCCAACGTACTGGAATCGTCTCGATTGTGGCGGCAAATCGCCATAGAGCTATCGGCGAACTATCCCGATGTCGAGCTGCGACATATGCTGGTCGATGCCTGCGCTATGAGGTTCATCCAGCGCCCCGCCGAGTTCGATGTCATCGTGACTGAGAACATGTTCGGCGACATCCTGACCGATGAGGCTTCCATGCTCGCCGGTTCCATGGGTATGTTGCCCTCAGCCAGCCTGGCGGGGATACCTAAAGATGGGGAACGGATATTTGGTTTGTATGAGCCGATTCATGGCAGCGCCCCAAGACGGGCGGGGCAGAACATGGTCAACCCAATCGCCACCATCCTCTCACTTGCTATGATGCTACGCTACTCGCTGGGGCTGGTACAGGAAGCGGAGGCGGTGGAAAAGGCGGTTAGCCACGTTTTGGAACGGGGCTATCGCACCTATGATATAATGGGCGAAGGCAAGACCAGGGTAGGGACGAGGGAGATGGGAGACCTGATAGTGCATGGAGTGAGCGCATATGATGCCAACGTATGATTAGATACGACGTCGGGTGCGCGAGCGGTTCGGCTTGAGTGTCGGTCACTCGTGCTGGATAGCCGAGGTCAAGAGAGAGCATGGTCTGACTAGAGGACCTGCCTGGAATGCGGGACAGGGAAGGGGTGCCACTGCGTGCCCGGCGAACGTCCGGGAAGCGATTGAGACTGTTCTGAGGGAGTACGGGGCGATATAGGGGAGTGAATGTGAGGACCAAGCAGATTCAGCTTTATGACACCACATTGCGCGATGGAGCGGGGCGCGAGGGGATATCCTTCAGCGTTGAGGACAAGCTCAGGATCATGAGAAAGCTTGATGAGCTGGGCGTGCACTTCATTGAGGGGGGCTGGCCAGGGGCAAACCCTAAAGACGAGGAATTTTTTGCCAGGGCCCCAGAGATGACTCTTTCCAAAGCTGTACTCGTTGCCTTTGGCAGCACCAGAAGGCCCAATGTAAAGGCTGAAAAAGACCCTACTCTGGGTGCCATGCTGGATGCCAGAACAAGCGTGATAACACTGGTAGGCAAGAGCTGGGACCATCATGTAACCGAAGTTCTGGAGACCACTTTAGATGGAAACATCAGCATGATCGCTGACTCTGTGGCCTATCTAAAATCGAAAGGGCGAAGGGTCTTCTTCGATGCGGAGCACTTCTTCGATGGTTACAAGGCGAATCCCAAATACGCTCTAAAGACGGTCAATGCTGCAGCGGAAGCGGGGGCCGAATGCGTCATTCTATGCGATACAAATGGAGGGGCACTGCCGGCCGATGTAACTGTTGCGGTCAAGGCTGCCCGAATAGCGACTGAAGCTAAGCTGGGTATCCATGCTCATAACGATGCAGAGCTTGCCGTGGCCAACACCCTGGTCGCGGTCCAGGCTGGAGCAACTCAGGTCCAGGGCTCCATCAATGGCTACGGGGAGCGCTGTGGAAACGCCAACCTGTGCTCCATCATCCCTGCTCTAAAGCTCAAGATGGGCGTCAACTGTATCCCCTACAAACAGCTTGCCCGGCTAACTGAGGTGGCTCATTTTGTAAGCGAGGTGGCCAATCTGACCCTTGATAGCCATCTGCCCTATGTGGGGGCCAGTGCCTTCACTCATAAGGCTGGGCTCCATATCGCTGCCATGATGAAGTGGGAGGAAAGCTACCATCATATCAACCCCAAATCGGTGGGAAACGAATGGCGAACATTGGTGTCTGAGCTTTCAGGCAAGGGAGTAATCGTACGTAAGGCCAAGGAGAGGGGATTGGATCTGACCCATCAGGGTGAACAGGCACGGGCGATATTGGAACAGGTTAAGATCATGGAGAGCCGTGGCTTCCAGTATGATGGTGCTGAGGCTTCTTTTGAGCTGCTCCTCCTTCGCTCCCAGCCTGAATATCATCCTCCATTCGAGCTGGTCGATTTCATGGTGGTGGTGGAAAAAAGGCGGCGCCCTGCCACTACGGCAAACGAGGAGGGACTGCTAGCAGAGGCGACGGTCAAGGTGAAGGTGGGCAACGATATAATTCATACCGCGGCCGAGGGGAATGGGCCGGTAAATGCCCTGGATGCCGCGCTGCGCAAGGCGCTTCTGGTGTTCTATCCTCGGTTGGCAGCAGTGAGGCTGGTTGACTACAAGGTACGCGTGATAGAGGAAACGGCAGGCACGGAATCTCGAGTGCGCGTACTTATTGAATCGAGCGATGGGGAATATGAGTGGCGGACGGTGGGCAGTTCGACCAACATCATCGAGGCCAGCTATTTAGCCCTGGCCGATAGCATCGAGTACTGGCTGCTGAAAAATACGGAGAAGGCGTAGTTATCCGTTGTGTCAAGCCAGAAATTTCACGTGCCCCAGAGTTGGGCGCTGGCCTCCGTGGTGACGGTTTGATAGACCTCTTGGAGGGGAAGGTCGTTTTCCAAGGCTATACGACGGCAATCCTCAAACTCAGGCGATAGGCCGATCCTCTTCCCTTGAAAGCGCTTCACCTTCACCATGACCATGCCAAGGCTACAATTGAATGGTACCATCTCCCGCTCACATTCATGGCGCTCTATCCGCTGCACCCGAACCCCCAATGTGGATGTCTCACGCAGTATCGTCTCCATCATCTGCTCTTCCGCTTGAGGTGGAGAAAGGACGCTAAGCATCACCGCTGGGCGATTCTTTTTCATCTGGATCGGGGTGAACCAAACATCCAGTGCGCCCTTTGCAAACAGGCGGTCCATAACGTGGCCGAAAAGCTCCGAGCTCATGTCGTCGATATTGGTTTCAAGAAGTACGAGTTGGCGCTCTTCCTGAGTCCTTTCCCCGATCCAGAGAGGGAGCACGTTGGGGATTGCTGCGATGTCACGTGTTCCCACACCATAGCCGATGCGCTCCATGGAGAATGTCGGGCTGTCAAAGGAAGCTAAGGTGGTGACGATGGCCGCACCGGTGGGGGTGACCAACTCTCCTAGGTCAGGCGAGACGCTAGGGCGAACAGATGCCCCCGATGAGGCGATAAGCTCTAAGGTCGCCGGTGCAGGAATGGGAATGATGCCATGCTCGGTGTCCACTGTGCCGCTTCCCGTAGGCAGGGGAGAGGAAAAGAGGGCCTCGATCCCCAGGAGCTCAAGCCCGATTACTGCCCCCACCACGTCAACGATAGCATCGATGGCCCCAACCTCGTGAAAATGGACCTCGTCTACAGGAATGCGATGAACCTTTGACTCTGCTTCGGCGAGGCGATTGAAGATAAGGGTGCTCCTTTGTTTTACTCTCTGGCACAGGCCACTTTTTTCGATGAGTTGAAGAATATCTTTCCGATGGCGGCGCTGTTTGGAGCTACTTTCTAATATGACCGTTACCTGAGTTCCGGTGATGATGCCGCGTGTCGCTGGCTGGGCCGATATGCTATAGCCTTTCAAGTGGAGTTTGGCGAGCTCGGCAGTAAGCGAGTCAAGGGATAAACCACAATCCAGGATGGCGCCCAGTATCATGTCGCCGCTCAATCCCGAGTAACAATCGAAATAGCCAATCTTCAAGATGCTCCCCCAGAGCGGTATCCGGCAAGGTCCAGGGTGACATAACTATAGCCCAGGGCACGAAGCTCCTCAACTGCCGTAAGTCGGATTTTATCATCGGCGAAAAGGGCCATATCTCCGTTGCTGAGCTCGATGCGGGCAACGGGGCCGTGATGACGTACCCGAAACTGTGTAAGCCCTAGCTTGACAAGGGATTGCTCAGCGTCGGCGATGCGAGATAGAAGCTCAATAGTGATCGGGGTGCCGTACGGAAAACGGGTGGCTAGGCAGGGCAAAGAGGGTTTGTTCCAATTGGGAAGGCCCCTGCTTTGCGAAATAGAGCGGATATCCGCCTTGGTGAGGCCGACCTCGGCAAGGGGGCTTGATACCCCAAGCTCTGCGGCGGCCTTCATGCCGGGGCGGTAGTCTTGCAGGTCGTCATAGTTTGTACCATCGACCACGAAGGACAAGCCTTTTTCCTCAGCGATGCGCTTCAATTGTGTGAACAGGCCTCGCTTGCAGTGGTAACAGCGCTGCGGGTCATTAGCGACAAATAATTGGTCATCCATCTCAGTGGTCTCAATGGTTATGTGGCTAATCCCCATTTGGCAAGCTAGGGAATCGGCCTGAGCGGTCTCGGAAGCGGGGTGAATGGGTGATGAAGCGGTAACCGCCAGCGCCCTCTCGTCGAGGATCTCATGGGCAACCGAAGCAAGCAGGGTGCTGTCGATACCTCCAGAGTAGGCAATGACCGCTGAGCCTAGCCCGTTTAGTAATGACCTAAGTTGAGTCAGATTTGTCTCCAACTTTAGATAGCGCCTTCCGTAACGCTTCTCTCACCGAATCTGCGCCGATAAGCTCCATCCCTTGAGGGACATCGACCTTCGTTGTCTTGGGCATGAGGCAGCGATTGAACCCCAATTTCGCCGCCTCGCTGAGTCTCCTATCTGCATGGGGCACCGCTCGCAGCTCACCGCTGAGGCCTAGCTCTCCGATGGCAACCAGATTGGGGTCAATGGTGGCGCCACGCAGGCTAGAAGCGATGGCCAGGGCTATGCCTAAGTCAGCGGCAGGCTCGTTCACCCTGAGCCCGCCAACCACATTGACCATGATATCCTGATTCCCCAGGGCCAGGCCCGCCCGCTTGGTAAGCACGGCGGTGATTAGAAGGAGGCGATTGAAGTCTACCCCGTTTGCGGTGCGTCGGGGAAAGCCAAAGCTGGTGGTGCTGGTGAGCGCTTGGATTTCCACCAGTAGGGGCCTGCTTCCCTCCAGCGTCGGCACTACAGCGGAGCCCACCGTTTCTTTAGGCCGCTGCGAGAGGAAAGCCTCGGATGGGTTAGCCACCTCCACCAGCCCGTTTCCTCTCATCTCGAAGATTCCCACCTCGTTGGTGGAGCCAAAGCGGTTCTTTACACTTCTAAGCAGTCTGTAAGCACTGAATGGCTCGCCCTCCAAATAGAGCACGGCGTCGACGATGTGCTCCAAGACCCGCGGCCCGGCGATAGCTCCATCCTTGGTGACATGCCCTGAGAGCAGGACAGGCACATTGGCGTTTTTTGCCCACTGCATCAGCTTCATGGTGCACTCACGGATTTGCCCGACACTTCCTGGCGCTGAGTCCAACTGGTCAAGGTAGACCGTTTGAATAGAGTCGATGACAACCATGTCAGGCGATGACCTCTCCAGATGCTCCAGGATTACCTCCATGTTCGTCTCGGGCAGGATGAAGAGCCACTCGCCCCCCAGTCCCAGACGATTCGCCCTCAGCTTTACCTGTGTAGGCGACTCCTCGCCAGTAACATAGAACACCTTCTTGCCGTACTGGGCAACCGCTGAGGATATCTGGAGAAGGAGCGTCGATTTTCCAATTCCCGGGTCGCCGCCGATAAGCACCAGTGAACCAGGAACGACACCTCCTCCCAGAACGCGATTGCATTCGGCGAAGGATAGAGTGAGGCGAGGGGTCTCTTCTCCGGATACCTGAGAGAGCTCTTGAGGGGCAGTTGAAAGGATGCGAGAGCTGCGACGATGGCTGCTTGGCGCACGAACCACCGTCTCCACAAAGGTATTCCAGCCATTGCAATCGGGGCAGCGGCCTAGCCATTTTATGCTCTCGCGGCCGCATTGCTGGCAAATAAAGACCGTGCGACGACCCTTTTCCAAGATGGCCCCTCTTCCTTCAGGTTTTCTTGCTCTGGCAATAGATATTTCACGCTGGGCCTGATCCCTTGAGCTCCGCTCAGGACAGCCTATCGAATGGCTGTTCATGGTTCGACAAGCTCACCACGAACGGAAGCTGTCACAGCCCATTTTCATGATTCGTTGGTGGTCAACTGCCCATGGTCGCTTGGTGTATTATACACGAGCTATAGCGGTCACTCAATCAGAAAGATACCTCATGGTTGTCCCGGCTCAAGTCTTATAACATGCAGAGGGATGTGGCGGTAATAGTGTATCAATGGGCAGGAGGCATAAGAGACAACAAAGTAGAAATCGACAACGATTTGCTAAACACAAAGATGCGAGGCTAAAAAGGCCTCGCACCTTTGATTCAGTAATAGTACGGCAGTTAACCTTGATGGTTTATTTCATTACTTCCAAGACCTCGTCTGAGGTTCTCACCCTCCCAAGGCCAGGGAAGACGTTGCTAATGGCGTGATCGTGGGCCTGGGGCACTACCGCAGCGCAGCAATCGCTTAACACAATCACGTGATAATCCCTTTCGCGAGCGCCGCGAAGGGTATTCTCCACGCAGCCGTTGGTAACCACACCGCCTACAAGTAGGGTATTGATGCCACGAGTGCGCAGAAAGAGGTCGAGTTCTGTGTTGTAAAAAGCGCCACTCCTGCGCTTCGCAACTACATAGTCCTTAGCGTCCGGCTTGATTTCATCGATGAAATCAGCCCCTGGCGTCCCCTCAACTAGGATTGGCGGCATTTCCTTGGGGACCAGTCCCTGGAGCATGAAATCAGTGACTGTGGGCACAACATCGGCATTGTCTTTTCTATGCACTGTCTTAATATGGATAATCGGAAGCCCTTTCTTTCTTGCCCCCTGTACCACCTTGGTGAAGTTCTCAATGACATTGTTTGATTGAACCATTTTATAGAGTGGAGCAAAATAGTCTGGTCCACTCTTGACGAGGTCATTCTGCATGTCAATCACCAAGAGGGCAGTTTTCTTTGGATCAAATTTAGTTTCCATTATTCTCTCCTCCAGAGTGGAATAAAAAAAGAGCTCGGTGGCTCTCTTCGAGTTTTGAATATGAGCCCTTAAGCTCTTTTTCCCATGGTATTTAGTACCATCCTCACCATTTATGCAGGGGACTGTGCCATAGCCATGGTGTGAATGACGATCTTGTCATCTTCGCAATCAACAAGCACGGTATCACCGGCTTGGAAGTCCCCGCGCAGAAGCGCCTCTGAAAGCGGGTCCTCTAGCATGTCCTGAATGGTACGCCGCAACGGCCTGGCTCCAAAAACAGGATCAAAGCCCTTCTCGCCGAGGAGGTTCTTGGCGGCTTCGGTAACCTCCAGTTTCACCGTCTTCTCCACAAGCTCCTTCCACACCTCGCTAAGCATGAGATCGACGATTTTCCTGATATGCTCCTTGTTTAGCGCATGGAATACGACGACGCCATCGATGCGATTGAGAAACTCAGGTCGGAAGAATTTCTTCATCTCACCGAGCACCTTCTCCTTCATTCGTTCATAAGACTGTTGCTGGTCTTTAGCTTCATCGGTTTTGACGGTGAAGCCCAGGGTAGTGTCCCTTTTTATCAACTCAGCGCCAATATTGCTGGTCATCACAATGATGGTGTTGCGAAAATCCACTCGCCTTCCCTTAGCATCGGTGAGGTGACCGTCGTCGAAGACCTGGAGCAACATGTTGAACACATCGGGGTGTGCCTTCTCAATCTCATCGAGTAGGATTGCCGAATAGCCCTTCCGCCTCACCGCCTCGGTGAGCTGTCCCCCCTCATCGTAGCCCACATATCCTGGGGGTGCGCCAACAAGGCGAGCTACCGCGTGCCTCTCCATGAACTCCGACATGTCCAGCCTGATCAACGCATCCCTACTGCCAAAAAGGAACTCGGCGAGCACCCTCACTAGCTCTGTCTTACCCACCCCGGTAGGACCGAGGAAGATAAAGCTGCCGATTGGCCGCCTGGGGTCCTTAAACCCAGCACGAGCCCGCCTCACTGCTTTTGAGATAATGTTGATCGCTTCATCTTGACCGATGATATGGCGGTGTAACACATCTTCCATTTGAAGGAGGCGAGTGGTCTCATCCCTGGCTAGACTGGTTACTGGGATTCCAGTCCACATACTCAGGACCTGAGCGATGTCCTCAGCACTGACCACCTTCTCCACCTGTCGCTGCTCCTGCAGCCATTCTTCCCGTAGCTTCTTTGTTTTTGCCGCCAGCACTAGCTCTCGCTCTCTTAACTCTGCGGCGTGGTCATACTCCTGGGAGGCGATAGCCGCCTCTTTGTCCTTGCGCAGCGTCTCTAGGTCCTGGTCAGCGTCTCTCACACTAGCGGGGGGTGCATAATTCTGGATCCTTACCCGGGAGGCAGACTCATCCACTAGATCGATGGCCTTATCGGGGAGAAAGCGATCAGGAATATATCTTGCCGCCAGTGATGCTGCTGCGTTAATCGCATCATCGGTTATCGTCAATTGGTGATGGTCTTCATAACGGCTCTTGATACCCTTCAGGATGGCGATGGTTTGCTCTACGGTGGGTTCGTCAACCCTGATGGGTTGAAACCTTCGCTCCAGTGCGGCGTCCTTCTCTACATGTTTCCGATACTCGTCGGCGGTAGTTGCTCCGATGCACTGCAGCTCTCCTCGTGCCAGCGGGGGCTTCAATATACTGGAGGCATCAATAGCCCCTTCAGCAGCACCAGCACCTACGATGGTATGCATCTCATCGATGAAAAGCACGCAGTTTCCCGAGGTTTTTATCTCATCGATAACCTTCTTTAACCGCTCTTCAAACTCGCCGCGATACTTTGTTCCTGCTACCAGCGCGCCCATATCCAGAGTGAGCAATCGCCTGTCGCGTAAAGTTTCAGGCACATCTCCAGCGATAATGCGGTGAGCCAAGCCCTCCACAATGGCTGTTTTTCCTACTCCAGGCTCCCCAATTAGACAAGGATTGTTCTTTGTGCGCCGACTGAGTATCTGAATAACCCGCTCGATCTCCTTGTAGCGTCCAATAACGGGGTCGAGCTTGTCAGCACGAGCGGCAGCGGTCAAATCTATACTGAGTTGGTCCAGAGTTGGAGTTTTGGATGTGGAACGAGCACCCCCACGAGCCTGGGGCAAGATTTCGCTGAGAATTCGCATAGTCTCTGCCCTGGCCTTATCCAAGTTCACACCAAGGCTTTCCAAGACGCTGGAGGCAGCCCCTTCAGCCTCACGCAGTAACCCAAGCAGGAGGTGCTCAGTGCCTATGTAGTTATGATTGAGG
>CAZYLE010000001.1:0-335 GCA_964648675.1 uncultured Dehalococcoidales bacterium | reverse complement strand
ATAATAAACTCTACGGCACCGCGTACTTTTTCGGGATCGGCACCGAGATTGGACAAAACCTTAACCGCAACACCTTCACTCTCCCGAACCAATCCCAGTAGTATATGCTCTGTGCCGATGTAGTTGTGATTGAGTCGCTGAGCTTCCTCCTGCGCAAGAGTGAGTACCTTGCGCGCTCTTTCGGTAAATTTCTCGAATCTGCTTGACATCTTCCTCCTTGAAAAATGCGAGGAATGATTGTTATATATTATAACACACTCACCTTAAAAAGAAAAGACTGCGAATTGACTTATAATTATTGTTACCGAAAGTGGTATCGTTGCCTCAGATATAGT